>CAKQNH010000021.1 GCA_934255105.1 uncultured Pirellulaceae bacterium | reverse complement strand
CTCAATTCTTTAATTCCATCGATCGCGCTTCAAAACACCCCTGACAGGATTCGAACCTGTGACCTGCGGATTAGAAATCCGGCTGGAGGTGCCGAAAACGCTGAGGTTTCGGGCGACTGTGAGCGCAGGTGTCAACAGTCGACTCTAAATGAGTGGCTGTACGCACTCTCCGAAGTCGACACGCAAAGCGGCGAACTGACCGAATTGGCGGGGCCGCTACTCTCTCTGGCGGATGCTGCCGCGCTGGCCGTCAAACTGGCCATTGCCGGGCGGCCTGCGATCGTCCTGCCCGTCAGGCCATTCTCTTCCCGGCTTCGACAGGATGCCGTCTCAGTTTCTCAACTGCCGGACACATCGCCCGGGTAGTCCCTCTGCCGCCTCTGGACTGCAGACGGGGCACGAGGCGACCCTTCGATCAACCGAATGTGCTGAAATCGCCGGAAATAGCCAGGATGCTCGGTAACCAGAGCTATTCGCAAGTTCCGCCGTAATTCGGATTGCCCCTAACTACCCGCAACTTAACACACTCGAACATTCAGGTTTTTTGTTTTTCTCGAATGTGTAGATTTCAAGCTGCTTCACCCAAATAGGAGATTTTCATGCTCGACCAATGTAACACGCTGATGCCAATTCAAGATGCAGTCCATTGCGTAATGGGCAAGCGATTCAGCCGCATTACCGTCCACTCTTGGAGGAAGACTGGGAAGCTAGAGTGCGTGAAAGCTGGTCGCCAGTGGTTCTGCACCGTGGGGGACGTTCGCGCGATGGTCGCAAGAGAAACGAAGGAGGCGAAAAAAAACATGCAGTGGCATGACTCGCCAGACCAGACACCCTAGCAAGAGCACCAGCGATTTGACTCGCTGGGTCTTGCGGGCAATTTTCAAATCCGCTGCTGGTTGACCGACCAAAACCGACCGGCAGCAACACTCTCAACAACACAGGAATTATATCGTGAAGTTTGATTTTTCGCAAGCTGTAGAGCTTGGCTCCCTTGCCTATAGCGCAGGACTTAATCGGCTCGATCCAGCTGACTACATCGAGCACATCCTACGGGAGCTCGGGGTGGATGGCCGCAACATCGAGCTTGCCATGCGCGGTGAGAATTTCCGCCTCCCAGCACTTGGCAAGTGCCGGATAAAACCTTGGCAAGGTGGCCGCGGAGGCGTGCAGGACGCAGGTAGCTCCATTACCTGGAGCGATGCAATTGACCTCTACAGACAGGTTATGGGAATGACCTACGTGGAGGCTTGCCACGAATTAAAAAAGGTTGGTCAACCAATCCAGTCCATCCGCCCACGCAGTCGTCCGTCGATCACCACTGAGCGCGCAGAAGAGCAGGAGTGGCGTTTCAGTGGCAAGCCAGCTAACGAGTTGGGCTGTCGTTATTTCTGCTTCTATAACAAGCCAATCTCGAATACTGCGTGTATCTCGCACGGTATGATCGATGGCAAATTCCATCAGTTCGAAAAAAGTCGCGGCCAGCACGCCTTCGGGCTTCCGGTTTATTCGGCGGTTACTGGGGAGCACGTGAGCTTTCAGATTTTCCCGAAGTGGGGCGGCAAGCTTAACTTGCGAACCAAGTCCCTTGAAACGGGCGAGTTCGTATCTGTTGAGCATAAGCTCCTATCGTCCGAACTGGGTATCTCCGAAGGCATCATGGCGTCGGTAGATTCGATCCGCTGGCTGAAAGCCGGCAAACCGATACCTGACTTGATCGCCGTTAAGTGTGCTGGGCCCAAGGACATGCTGGCGCTCTGGCCACTCACGCAGCAGGCACAGCGCCCTGTACTCGCCTTCAGCAATCTGGCTGGCGAGAGGTCGCATCATACTGTTGGGCCTATCCTGAAGCGTCTGGTTGCTCTTGGCTGTGAGGAACTGTTAGTTGTTCACGATTGCGATGAAGCTGGGGTGGTAGGAGCATTGCCTTGGATTTTGGCGGCTAAGCAGTGCATGGCCAGGGTCCGAAACATCCAACTTCCATTTGAATATCAGCCCACCAAAGGCAAGGATTTGCGTGATTGGACAGCTGAAAAACCCCGCACCTGGGACGACTTCATTGGACTGCCGGACGTGATTGGAGGTGCGTCATGATCGCTGCTGCATCCGAGCCGGATTACCTGAACGACCCCAAGTGGACCTGTCAGGACTGCAGGTGCCGCGAGCTATGGTTGCCGCGCAGGCCCGGAGAGGTCGATCCGAAGGACCGCGATAATTGGTGGTGCTTGACGTGCAGGAAGCCGCTGAGTGATTCGCTAGTCGCTGATCGGCGGGGCCCGGCAGCCGAACTGCAGAAGGCTGAGCGTACAAGAATCGAGACTGAGGACGCATCAGTCAGGGAGGTTGCCGACGATCCGCACCGGTTGGCGCGAATCAATCTCGAGCTCTACCGGACTAGCTTCGGTCGCGAGGTCAAATACTGGAACGAGTCCTGGTATTTGTGGAAAGCCGGCCAATACGTCGAAATCAGCCGCGATCACTTCGAGGCCCGGCTAAACCAGTCGATCAAACAGGAATTCGATCGGGTCTGGGCGCTCGAGAACGCTGAGTATCAGGTCTGGAAAAAATCCGATAGGTATGACGAATCCAAGGATAAGGGGCCGCCATCCGCCAAGAAAGTTACCAGCTCTCTCGTCCGAAGCGTGGTTGATGCTAGCCGGTCAATCTGTTTTGTGTCATCGCGTGTTCCGATGCATAGCTGGATCGACCGACGAGATGAGGCCGATACCTTCGTCTCGGTACAAAATGGCATGCTGAACGTCTCAAAGCGCTTGCGAGGTGAAAAAGCCAGTGGTGCGGTTCTGTCGACACACGACCCAGCTTGGTTTTCTACATCGAAACTCCCCTACGAATACGACACCGAAGCTGTTTGTCCCGCCTGGGTGCAATTCTTGAGAGACGTGTTTAATGGGGATGCTGAAGCAATCGAAGCGCTGCAGATGTGGTTCGGTTACTTGCTGACGCCGGACATGTCGCTGCAAAAAGTGATGTTCATTATCGGACCTACGCGATCGGGCAAGGGAACGATTATTAGCGTGCTACGCGAGCTCCTGGGGCATGAGACGATCGCCACACCTACACTCAGCAGTCTAGGCCAACAATTCGGCCTAGCGTCCCTCGTCGGCAAGACGGCGGCAATCATCGCTGACGCCCGAATGCCCACTAAGTCGGATGAGTCGATTATTACCGAACGGCTCTTGAATATCACCGGGGGCGATCCGGTTAGCATCAGTCGGAAATTCAAGACGGACCTTGGAGATTTCAAGCTGTCTTGCCGCTTCACCCTATTCTCTAATCTACTGCCTCGCCTGCGTGATGCGTCCGCGGTATTCGTCAATCGCTGCATCTTCCTGGCAATGCCGAATTCTTACCTCGGCCGCGAAGACCGCGGGCTGCAAGGTCGCCTGCTGGCTGAAATGTCGGGCATCCTGAATTGGGCTATCGAAGGACGCGCGAAACTTGATGCTGTTGGCAAAATTCACCAGCCGGCGTCAGGCTACTCGCTCCTGAATGAGCTGCAGTCAATCCTGAGCCCTGCGTCAATGTTCCTTGAGGATAGGTGCGTTGTCGACGCCAACAGCAAAATCGAAATCAAGGTTTTGTTTGATCACTGGGTGGATTGGTGCGAGGAACACGAAGTGTCTCACACCGGCGACATCCAATCGTTCGGGCGAAAGCTCAAGGCGATACTGCCAGGGCTGGGGACTGGTCGCGCGCGGAACAGCCGAGGACGGGTCTCCCCGCGTCGCAGTTACATCGGAATCGGCCTCAAGCCAGATGATGTCATGGAACAACAGAGACTCGCACAGTCGTTCCCGTCCGAGGAACAGACCGCGGAACAGGGGCAGGATGTAGACGAATGGGGCACCTAACAAGGAGGGGTAGAGACGACGTGTTCCTCGGTCGTTCCTCGACTGTACCTCGCATCAAACGTGCGTTTTCCTCCTGTTTTACTTGGGTGTTCCTCGTGTTCCTCGCATTTCTCTAAAAGGTTCTAAGGAAGTGAAAAAAGAAGTAATAAAGGGTATATGGAGGCGGTTTCTATATATGGGGAGAACATAGTGGAATTTTGCACGGAACACGAGGAACACGCCTACAAGCCTTCCCACCAACCCAGCTTCCATGCAACTGTCAGTAAACGAAAAAAGGCCACCACGATTCAATAAACCGCGATGACCTTCAATCCCAGTCCAGTTAGCGCCAGCTTTTGAAAAGGAATTACGTTCATGAAATTACCAGAACTGCCCGATCCCGACCAACCAAAAGAATGCTCGGCCCCACGAGACTTAGCCGAATCCCTCTGGTTCGGAAGCGTAACCGAGCGATGGCTGCATGAGGATGCAGGTCACTTACCTGTCGTCTCAATTTACGACGGCCAGTACGGCCGTGAGATGCCGTTCTATGTTGACAGAGATGGGCCGATTCTCCACACTCGCGCGCGCAGGCCATATTCTTTCGTTGATGTCGATGGCGAGGTGTTCACGATCTCACGGACCAAAGTAGGAAGCCCACCGCCCGACGACCAAATTGATGCGTTCCAGGGCTTGCTGGAAACGCATGACTACCAACGGAAATACGCAACCAGGGTCAAGCTTAGCGGGTATGCGAGCTATCAGGAAGGCGCACAGTTAGCCGAAACTCTCGCGACGTTTTTAGCGACCTATGGAGGTAGGTATTTGTTTGAGGACGAGGGGATTTCTGTGGGGGCACTTGTTGTGGCTGCTAGTCATGCCCGTGTAATCATTGAGGATCGCCCATATGGCGAGTTTGCGACGGCAGTTAAATATGGGTGGAAATCGGAAGCCGTGTTTCTTCTGCTGCAAAATTCTTGGCTCGACCTAAATCTTGATCACCACTCAAAAATGCCGGCGAGAAATCCAGTCTCCAAAGAAGTCCTAGAGTCGTATGCGCGGCCCGCCGGCTAGCCCCTGTGAGTGTACGTCTGTGCAGCAGTCAAAATTTTTCCGTGAAGTCATTGCAATGAAGATAAATAAAAAAAAATCCAGGGCTGGAAAATTTAATTCAGCCGCTGAGCTTCAACGGCTAAAGGAGATGGCGGTTGGGCCGCATAGCTCAACGGCGAAGCGAAACCATCGAATTAACAAGGCCGATCCGGCGATGGTCGAGAAGCTTATCGAGTTGCTTGAGAAAATTCCCAGATCAGAAAAGCGAAAATACTGGGGCTGCCCTGCCTGGGGAATGCTGATTTCCCACGCGACTGGCTGGCGAGTCACGAAAAATGAAGCGCAGGCAGTCGTTGAAAAATTAAATCTTCGCATTGGGACGGAATCGAGGATTCCGGTTTCTTGGCTCGACTTGGCGAAACTTAGGGAAGCGGCCGCTGAGCTGCGATGGGAGGTGGCCGGCTAGAGCGTTGGTTTTTTTGTGCCTCTTTAACTTGCCGAACGAATGAGCGACGGCTTTTGTAAAATCGGCCCAGTAGTTTGCACGAATGCAATTGCGGGCTAAGAAAGCAGTCGATCCCATGTCAAACCAGAATGCTCCAGAGTTCAATCAGCCCAGCCGCGGTAAGCACAGCCCCAAGCCAGGCGATACGGTCAGCTTCCGCGACCTCAACGGCGTGGAACGCGTCGGCAAAGTCACCGATAGTTCACCGGGCGGCACGTTCGACGTTGTCTCGAATAATATCACTTACTACCGTCGCGCGGAAGAAATGTTCCCGATCGGCGGGCCTGCATCGTCCGCAAGCTCGAAACCGGTTGCAGGCAGCAGTCACACGCCTCAAGGCATTGCCAGGCACCTAGCGGCTGGCGGGGAGGCATACTACACGCCCGGCGCGCATCGTTACGGGCCGGACGCCGGGAAGCTCGATCTACGGGGCGGAAGAGAATCCGAGCGGGTGCCACTGCATTCGGTCTGGCTCGGCGATGAAAAGAATCTGGTCGATCTGATCGACTTTGACGACGTGGCCGCGGGTTCAGCGTCGATCGACCTCGGCCCAGCTTCCCCGCCGAAGCAAAAGCCGCCTCGGGCTGCACATCCCTTTGACCGGCTGTCCGACAAGGAGGTATCGACATTCATCCACACCGGCGCGAGCAAGGCGTTTGAAGGAGTGCCGGCCGAGGACCGCGCGCGGCAACATGGCGGTCACTCGCTTGATAGCCTGCTGGGGAACCGCAAGTCAGCCACACAAGAGAACGTATCGGCTTTCTTAAGCTCGATGCGGACTTCGAGAGAGGGCAACAGCCTTGACGCAACGCAAGCGGTTTTGGATGGTGTTGGACTGGCCGGAGATGCCGTTGCGCCGGGTGCTGGCGTTGCGGCCGATGGCACAAATGCGGTTATTTCGCTGATGAGAGCTGCGAGCGACCCTGGCAATGCGGGGACGCATCTAACGAACGCCGCGATTAGTACCGTTTCGATGGTGCCCTTCGTCGGCGACCTGGCTAAGGTTTTCAAGTATGGTGGAAAGGGAGCCAGGGCGGCCGGGAAGGCAGGCAAAGCAGGAAAGGCTGCGCGGGCGGCAGGCGTTTCCGCACAGTTCCAGGGTTTTCTAGCGACGGACAGCGACAGTGCAGCGGATGATCCGCAGTCAGAGAGCAGCGACGAAAGCGACCCACTGAGCAGCCGTTCCGCGAACGTTAAGGACAAGGTAATTGAGTTTGGATCCGTCGTCGGCAAGGCGTCCGCAGCGACCCTGACCGCCGCGAACTCGATTAGCCTGATGAACAGGGCCGCCGTTGAATACCACCGCGAACTGGTGCATTACAACGGGAGAATTGCAGAGGCCTACGGCAAGCTGGAAGCCGACCGCGCAGGCAGATCAATCGAGCGGGGGCATGATTTATCCGGACCTTTGTCCGTACTAGTCGAAAGCCAAAGTAAGCTAGAGGAAAAATTGCAGGACTTCAGCTCGCCTTGGAAAGTGCTTGGGGCGGACATTGCGCGGATCCTGACCGAAATACTAGCGGTGGGGGTCGCGATTCTCGATTTCCTCGAGCCGTTGAGCAACGCCTACGCCGACCATGTCCGGCCAGCTCTGGTAAGGCTTGGCATCCTCGACGGGCCTGCCGAGGTTAAATCGAGCGGATGGTTCGGGAAGATACAGAAGGACTATGAGGACAATGCCAAGAAGCCGCGGAAGGTTTAGGCGAATATTCGCGTACGCGGCGTCAGGGAATCGTTATATGCTGCCGCGAGAGGATGGTTAGTCGCGGACAGAGCTGCTCTAGATACGCGCCCGTGTAAGAGGGAAAGCACAATGCGTGGGCATTCGACTCGCATCCTGCTCTGAAGGGTGAGGGCAAATGGCAGGATATGCTTAAGGATTAGCATCAATCCCGGCCAATTAAAGTTGACAATAAGTACGCTGTAGCGTAAATTTATGTCTCAGCGTAAATTATCGGAGGGGCGTAAATAATGTCGGAAAAAGCATTCAAAAACCCGTTTAGGCCAGGCGCGGGCCACATGCCGCCTTACCTCGCAGGTCGTGACGAGGAAATTAACGAATTCAAAAGACTCTTGGAGCAGGATGTTATCCTTGAAAACTTGGTACTGACGGGACTTCGCGGCGTCGGAAAAACAGTCCTTTTGGAGACTCTTAAGCCGCACGCTATTTCCTCGAATTGGCTGTGGGTTGGCACAGATTTGTCTGAGTCGAGTAGCGTTAGCGAAGAAACGATGGCTATTCGACTTCTGGCTGACCTATCTGCCGTAACGGGTCAGCTTGCAATACATACAACTGAGCGCAAAAGTATCGGACTGAAGCCGGAATCGATAAAAGAGGCAACTCCGGTGAATTACCCTTATCTTGAGGCAATCTACAGAGAAACGCCAGGGCTTGCTTCCGACAAACTTAAGAAAGTGCTGGAATTTGCTTGGGATATCCTGAAAGGTACGGGCAAAAGGGGCATTGTCTTCGCGTATGATGAGGCCCAAAACTTAGCCGACCACGCTGCAAGCAATCAATTCCCGCTTTCGCTATTACTGGATTTGTTCCAGTCTCTACAGAAGAAAGACATTCCATTCATGCTTGCCTTGACTGGCCTTCCACCTCTGTTCCCAAAGTTAGTAGAAGCCAGGACTTTTTCCGAGAGAATGTTTCACATTATCCACATCGACCGATTGAAAGAGGCGGACTGCCGGAAGGCTATTACTGAACCGACCAAGAAACAGTCATGCCCGGTTCACTTCTCGGATGTAGGCGTGGAAAACATTATTCTAACTTCGGGAGGATACCCCTATTTCATTCAATTCATCTGCCGAGAAGCCTATGACATATACATACAACAAGTGGGCACAGGAACAAAACCCAACGTTCACTTAGGCGGAGTTATCCGCAAGTTGGACGCGGACTTTTTCGAAGGAAGGTGGTCAAAAGCGACTGATCGCCAACGGGAACTTCTTGAACTGATCGCCAGTATGGAAACCTCGGATGCTGAATTCACTGTTGCCGAGATTGTAGAACACGCAGAAAAGACCAAGTCAACAAGCCAAGTGTCGCAGATGCTTTCAAGGTTATGTGATGCGGGGCTGATTTACAAAAATCGCCACGGCAAGTATTCCTTTGCCGTGCCACTGCTTGGCCAATTCATAAAACGACGGTCCGGAATCTCGACTATTGACCTATGAGTTTGCGTGGGGGCTCAGGAGGAGCGCCGTGACCTTGCATGGCACTCTATCGCTGCATTATACTCTCACCATTGTACACCACTCCAACGTGAGTCTGGTGAGCCTACTGCGGTGGAATGGCTGATTACGGGCGATCCAACAACGTCTCAGACAATTCGATTTTTTGAATCATCGACGATGGGTCGCTTGTCTGCGAAGCTGTTTCATTCAGCAACCGTCTTGCATCTGCCTCTACATTCAACATCGTATCTGCCCATTTGGAAAGCTGGCGCTTCTCTGCCTCAACCTGGTTTCGTGGGACCGAACAACCGAACCATTTCAAGAGGGCTTCAGTCATTGCATTTCTTTCCTTGGGCTCGATGTAACTTGTTCTGAACTGATCGTCGGGATACGTATTCTTTCATCGAAAGAAGTATCAGTTCAACCTCAATTCTTCTAGCGAACTCTCCAAACAGAGTTCGCCATGCTTTCGACGCATCTTCATCGTGTAGACTGCAAACGGTGGTCCCATAAGTAACAAATGTTACCAAATATTCGTCCGTCCGGTCAGGAGCTGACACTTTTATCGGCTTCGAGAAGATGCTTCCATCGCCGCCGAACTGCTCGTCTCGTTGCCCCCAGGTGTATTGTGCCTGAATTTCGCCGTGTTTCTTGGATGGTAAAAACAGCTCATTCCCGGTTGAATGAGCGGTTAAAGCGGACAAAAGGGTTTCAGGCTGCCGATCCGCTCTGCCACCGAAGTTTTTCCTCAGGTAGAAGCGGAACATCCAACTCTCGGTACCCTCCTGTGGACGTAATATCGTGATGTCGAACCGATCTTCGTCAATCCCCAGCAGGTCAACGAAGTATCGGCCTGCCTCTATTAGGATGATGTCGATTTGCTCATCTGGGCGCGTTATGACGTCAAATGGCGATTTTTGCTGCCCTAGCTTCAGCATTGCCTCCCGAAATCTGTGGGTTTTCGCCGAAATTATCATCGCAACGGAACGGGACAGCATCGGAAGGCATTTGTCACTTACTACCGGGTTTCTTTCGCGGATTTTCTCCCCGACAGTCCGCAGGATCGTAATAAGCCACTGGGCGACAACTATGGAAACGAAGCCTAGCAAGTGCCACCCGTAATAGCTTTTCACCCATGGCAGATCACCGAAGAAGTCGAGAACCCCGAAATAGACGATAGTCGCAAGACCAAGAGCACTAGTAACAAGCCAGTGCGAGAGTATTACGCGGAGCTTTCCGTAGGCGAGCGAATTGCAGATTTTGGTGAATAGCTTCGCCTTCGTAGGTTCCATTTAATCTTCAAACCGCTTGCCGGGAAAGTTCAAAATTGCGTCGAGAATCAAAAAGAAAAGGCTAGCAATTGTCTACTATACTTGGGACCGAGGAAAGCCCCAGTCGAGCTGTGACGTCGCGAACCGAGAACATTATTGATAGGCCGCAAAGCGTCCATCGTCGAGCTGGCGGACGTTGCCGACTGCGGTGAGGGTCTCGAGCAGCAGGGCTACTTCGGCTTTGTTGGCGCGCGTGTAGTAGGCGGCAATGTTATCAGGCGCGGCGGGGCGGTCGTGTCGCTGCAGCGCTGTCTGGATGGCGACCATGCGCTCTGGAAGCGTCTTGGGCCAAGGCTGCTTGGCAATCTTCGCAGCGGCGACTCTCTTAGTGGGAGCGGCTTCCTCGTCGGCTGCAATCCCGAATTCGGTCTGTTTGCCGGCAGTGCTGGATTGGCCGTAGTTGGGGTCTTGGAATTCGGGACGCAACCAGCGAATAATGCCTCGGCTCTCCTCTTCAGCGCGCTCGTGGTTCAGGGCTACCAGCCGCTGCAAAATCTCTTCGTCGACCAAATTTCGGGGCCAGCCGTAAGCATCGAAGACCGCAGCATCGAGATCGTCGTGGATCTCCTTAAGCACCGACACTAAGCCCTGCTCGTGAATCCGCTGCTCGTGAGTTGTTAGTGTCTCCCCTGATCGTAGTTTCTCGAGCACGTTGTACATGCCGGTTAGCGTCAGCGTCGAGTGTTGCGACTGCTGCCGCTTGCGATGCGAATCGAGTTGCTCAGCCAAATCGCCTATTCGGTTCTTGCAGGCATCGTCGATAATCGGGAAAGGGAAGGTCTCGAAGCAGCGGGATTTAACGTAAACCGAGTCGTTGCCAACGCCAAGCCAGCTGCCAGTTGCAAGTGACCAAACGACATGAGCTCTCGCAGACAAAATGCCTAAAGTAGAAGCCGATTGTGCCGAAATAACCACCAATTTGTTGTCAGGGCAAACATTCGCATCGAGAAATACAAAACACCGATGGCGGGAGGTTTCTACAGTCGCGATATACCGCGTTAAGTCAGAATTCGCTCGCCTGAGTTCGGAGCGAGCCTCTCCGTGGATCCACCAATTGTCGCGGTATGATTTTCGATTATTTTGGTCGCGCTGTGGCTTAACGTGATTCAAGAGATGTTGAAAGAGCTCTGGGAATTCCCGCTTCGCCTCGTCTAGTGACATGCCAAAAAAGTCAACCACGAGAACACCTCGTGGTGTTTGGGTAATATCTCGTCCATTTCTGTACTCCCGAACGACACGGTCAAATCCAGTTCTTGCATTCAATCCTAGCTTAGGCAGATCGTCGCGCTGGATGATAAATCCTGTTCCGATCAATTGCATTCCACGGTTACTCAAATTTTCGTTTGCCCGTAAGGCTTTTGCTGATGCGACGTCTGCACCAATTCTCAAGTCCGCCTGGATTTGTCCTCTCTCGCTAAAAAACTCAATCGCGGCAGCCTCGTCACCTTGGTCTCTTTCCGCCGTCACCCTGCTTAGCACCCCAGGGCACTCTCCAACCGCCCCAACTGTCATCGCGATTCGTACTGCTGCGCACATTGCGGTATCGACCCACGGATGGTCGGGGATTGCGAACAGTAGAGATAAAGGTTCCTTCGCTTGAAGATGAGGTATGACGACTCTGCGATTAAACGTTTGCCGCAGGCTGTTAGTCGTGATGAGGCCGAAACGACTTGCAATGCCATTGCGCACTTGCTCTGCTGCATTGTGCCACCAATACATGACGAAATCGCACGACTCCGGTAGTTCCTGGTAGGTGTCGCGAATTGTCGTCGTGTACCCATCCCCCAAAGCATCGCGCATCCGTGCGGTCCCAATGAACGGTGGATTGCCAATTATGTAATCTGCTTTGGGCCAATTAGCCTTTCGAGCGTTGACGTATCGTAGCTCTTGAACTCTCGCGGTTTCGTCAGGGACTTCTTCCCCGGTAACCGGATGAGGCTTTGTAGTGCGTCCATCCCAGCGAGTAACGAGTTTGCCTTCGCTATCAAAAACTGGCTCTATCGAGTCCCAGTCAAGCACCGCGTCACGGCACTCGATATTGCCGTAGTCCTTCAGGATTGGCTCAGGAGGCGTCGTTTCGGTGCGAGTGCGTCTGTGCCACTGAATAAATCCGATCCACAGGACCAACTCCGCTAGTGCAGCCGCGCGCGGATTTACTTCAATTCCGAGGAATTGGTGCGGGTCGATAGTGATGCCGGGCAAAACGCGATCCCCGAAGCTAGCCATGGCAGTCAGGACTTCCCCCTCCAGTCGCTTCATCAACTCCATCGCCACATACAGAAAATTTCCACTGCCGCATGCGGGGTCAAGCACATGGATCTCGCAGAGATTGCCGTGAAAGTCACTCAGCAACTTGATTGCTTCCTTACGCTTTCCTTCATCATCCAACTGCACCGCTGCCGCGTATGTAGCGTCCCACTGCTCTCGCAACGGTTCAATAATGGTGGGCATAACCAAGCGTTCGACGTATGCGCGAGGAGTGTAATGGGCACCGAGTTTGTGTCTTTCTATAGGATCAAGCGCGCGCTCGAGGAGTGTGCCGAAGATCGACGGCTCTACATACTGCCAATTGCTGGAAGCGGCTTCGATTAGCAATTCGAGCTGATCGTGCGTCAGAGGTAACGCCGTTTTATCTTTGAAAAATTTGCCGTTGAAATGCTTTATCTTCTCCCGCAGGATCGTCGAAAACTTGCCCTGGTCCATCGCCTCCCACAGCGACTCAACCATAGGTTTGAAATTTTCCAACTCAAATCTAAGGCTCAGCAGCAACTCGCTGAAGGAGTCCTTGCGGATCAGCTCAACATCTTCAGCAAACATCGTAAATAGGCAACGCATCAGGAATCCAGCAACTTCCTCTGGATCGTGTTGGCCCTCCAGACTTTTGGCCAGCTTTGCTAGTCGCGTCGCAATGTCACGAGTGACCTCGGCAGCGTGTTTCGACGGGTCGAGGGAGTGCGGATCAAGCCATATCGCAGTTAGCGTTTTACGAATTTTGTCTTCCGCTAAACGCGCAAGTGGAATGCGAAAGCTGCGAGGGTCGGGGAAGGGAACGTAGTTTTTGCCGCTTCCACTAAAGTCCGCATAGAGGTCAAAGCAGTAGCCGACATCGACTACGATTAGGAATGGTGGCCATTCGCCGGGGATCGCTTCCGCGTAGCCCTTGGCCTGCTTGCGAGCGGCCTGCATCGCTTTTTCCCACTGGCCGGTGCCTCGAGCGGCAGTTCCGGCAAGTCTCTTGGCGGTTTTCGTAACAGTTGCTAGGGCCTCGGCCTGCGCGGTCGCTTTGCGCTCGCTGCCCTGTTTTGATTCCAGAACGAAGCAGCCGGCGCGGAATAGGTCTATGCGGCCGTGACTTGTCGTGCCATCGCCGTTATTGAACTCAACAGATTTCTCGAAGATATAACGGTTGACAGTGGTGTCAGCGGTAGCGCCATCGGGATGAGGTACGCCCAGTAGGTCGCAAAGCTCGGTTAGAAAGAGCTGAGAATTGGCCAGCTCCGCCCCACCAGACTTCTGCCAGCGCTCTATGAATACTTGGGGCTCCATCCGACTTCTATCCGCCTTATGATTAATCAATTACCGCAAAAACGCGTCATAAATTTACGAGCGTGTGCCTCAGCGGGATAAGTCTAGCAAGTTCTGCGCGGGGCTGGGAGCTGATCAGGCCGATCGATGAATGCCGGCTGGGGCAAAGAGAGAAACCGCCGGCAAGGGGACAATGGGCCTTCCCTCCCCGGCCACTAAGGTAACCATTCGCGAGCCTGGAGCTAGTACTGACCGCAGCCGGTTGTTGCCAGCCGATGGCACCAACTGCTCGCCGCGTGGCATGAAAACGCCCGCATTAATTGACAGTTATCGATAACTGTAGGTTCCAAGTGGGGACAACTGACCGGTTGTCCCCAAAATGCGAAAAATTGCTCAGGAAGCGTATTGACCCAAGTCGACGAACCGGTAAACTTCAGTTATCAAATGACAACGGCACCTAGGGAGCAACCCAAGTGAAAACGCTCAACGCTATTTTTTACATTCGTGTCAGCACTGAAGAACAAGCTGCCGAGGGCGTGTCGGTTGAAGCCCAACAAGCCAAGCTGGCCGCCTGGTGCCTGGCAAATGACTACCAAGTACTCCAAGTGTTCACCGATGCCGGCTTGAGCGGTAGCCGAGCTGATAACCGCCCTGGTCTGCAGTCGGCGTTGGCGTTGGCCTCACAAACTGGCGCGGCCCTGGTCGTCTACTCGCTGTCCCGCCTGGCCCGTTCGACTAAAGATACAATCGTCATCGGCGAACAACTCGACAAGGCCGGCGCTGATCTGGTTTCGCTCAGCGAAAAGATTGACACGACATCCGCAGCGGGCAAGATGATATTCCGCATGCTGGCCGTCATGGCCGAATTCGAACGCGATCAAATCAGCGAGCGAACCACGATGGCCTTGGCTCACAAGAAGTCGAAGGGCGAGCGCGTGGGCACAATCCCCTATGGCTTTGACCTGGCCGCGGATGGGGTAGCACTTGTTCGAAACGAAGCCGAGCAGGCAGTCATTGCTCAACTGGCCGTTTTGCGTGCTGCAGGCGAAAGCTACCGCGCAATCGCCGCAGAGCTGGAAGCTCGAGGGATTCTGACTAAAACAGGAAGGGCAAAGTGGGATCACAAGACAGTGAGAAACCTACTCGCAGCAAACCAGGCTGCCTGACCAAAGAGGAATACGACAAGCTGGAGAGGCTGATTCACGAAGCTGGGACGCCTCCTGCCGGCAAGGAAACGATTGGAAATTTCATTGATGGCAAAAGCCAAGAAGAAACCAGCGGCCGAGCCAGCGACGAGGCCAGCGAAGCCGCCCAAGAAAGTCGCGAAAGTTGATCCGCACGATTTGGAGGAGCTGGTTCGCCAGTTCATTAGCGAAAGCGGCCTAGCCATGCGTGCTATTCACGAGCAATCGGGCGTTGCACCGGCCCAGCTTAGCCGATTCATGCGAGGCGAACGAACATTGACACTCAAGACGGCCGGCCAGTTGGCCAAGGCGTTTGGGTTCACGATTACTAGAGAAGCGTAGTGTTTTGAAAAGTTGGCCCCCGCGATGCGCGAACATCCGAGGGCCGTGGTCCCTTTCTCAGCTAAGGAGAAAAGAACAATGGTTAGTTTAGTCTGTCAGTCACCGATTGGTACAGGCACCCGCGACCAATCCAGTCGTGGCCGAGCGATGAACCAGATGCGGCGTTTGTTGGCTCTGGTCGATGTGCTGGCGCCGATGCGGCGCTTCCAGATGCCGGAGGTTATTGCCCAAATGCTCCGGGAACGTCTCATGGAGGACTTCTGCGATCGCACTGTGACCCGCGATTTAGCACTGTTGGCCGAATTGGGATTGGTTGAGACTGATCGACTGCCGTCGCGCAGCTCTACGTTCTTTCGCACTGCCTACCGCTTGAACCTACGCTCGTCTGAGTCGCTCCAGGCGGCTGCGATCAAATGTGAGGAGGTGAGCCATGCAAAGTAGTCCACCCGTGACGCTTGGCTGGGTAGCCCACGAAATCAACCTCGTATCGGCTGCGGCTCGAGCCGGCCGAATGAAGCTCGACGATGCTTTTGACGGCTTGGATGCAATTGGCCACGCGATTGTCGGCGATCGAGGCGCATCGGCACTGGTCGAGAACGTAGAAGCCGGGGGAGGGGAAGCCGATGAGCCCCCTTCCTCCCCGGCCACTTCAGATGCGTCAGTCGATGCCTACGACTTTGAAACAGAGGACGACCCCAACAAGTCGCGACCGTTCGGATTATTCATCGTCGATCTAGTTAGCGGCGACGTGATGGAGTCTCCCCACAAGTTCTGCAAGCATGAAGCCATCGACCTATTGAAAAATTGGCGAACTCGAAAAGAGCAGGCTGTCTTGATCTTCTGGCCGGACTACGCCCGATGCGCGCCGCCTTTCCTCCGGCCTTTTCGTAAAGAGGTATCGACTACATGAATCCACCTGAACACCAGTTTCTGACCGTGCAGGAATTCGCCGACATCATCCGCGTTCACCCATCGACCGTGCAGAGGATGGCCGCTATCGGACAACTTCCAGGGGCGATAATTATTCGCACCGGAAAACGCAAGAAATGGCGAATACCGGCCAATGCGATTGAGGCTCTAGTTGCAACGCCCGTTCCTAGCGACCTGCAGCCGCTTCCGAAAACTGACCTAGTTGCAGATCCATATTCCCTACTCAAGAAATGGTGTAAATCCGTCCGCTAGCCTAGTGATTAAACGAAGAAACGCAGTAGGTGGTTGCCTGCTGCGTTTTCCTTCGGCTTTGCTATTGCTGTAGCTGCTGTGCCTAGCTGTTGATTGTAAGCAACTTTCCTGAGCGTGATAACGACTTACTGACCTAACGATGATAATCGCCTGCAAAAAATGCCAAAAGAAACTGCAGATTGGGGAAGCTGATCTTCGCCCGGGTTCCGTATTTAGCTGCCCTGGCTGCGGCAATACGATCAGAACGCAGCTAGCAGAGACCCCACAGGCTCACAGTGACAAATGGACGATCCAAGCCAGTGGTGAGTCTTTCGGGCCGTACAGCACCGAGCAAATGAGGCTTTTCGTTGCTGAGCAACGAATCATTGCTGCTACCGAAGTCCAACATCCTGACGCAACCGCTGGCAAATGGGTAGTAGCAGGTAGCATAAAATTCCTCAGCGACTTGATCGACAAATACAGCGTCCCGGTCACGCCTCCGCCCGTGGCTCCCGAGGCTGCTGTCGCGCCAGTTCATTCGATTGCGCCCGAACAATACGCGAGCGTTGAGGCAGTTGACTTCTCCCGAATCTTCCAGTCGCGCTTGCGACCGAAGAAAGAGCGAACCGTTTGGAATTTTGTTTGGGACTTCCTGGACCCGTCGTTTGCGCATTTCGTGACGCCTACGGTCATTAAGGTAACATGGTGTCTCGTTCTACTGATGGTAGGGCTGCCGTTTGTTGCTGTTGTCGTCCTGATTCCGGTTTCCCTTGCGGCATCTGTGCTTCCGAGCGTGGATCGAC
>CAKQNH010000020.1 GCA_934255105.1 uncultured Pirellulaceae bacterium | reverse complement strand
AATGCTAGTAATTCAGCAGTCTCTCTGGGAGAGGTCGAGCCTAAGCGAGGGAGAGGGCAAGCGCAATCTACATCTGTACAATCCGTTTCCGCCCTCCCCCTCGCCTAGGCTCGACCCCTTCCGCGCGCGGGCAGGGGTACGATTCACATGGCCAGGAATAACTTGTGGGGTATAAAAAGGCAGGAGTGCCCGTTCTACGGTAAGAATACGGGCAGGAGTGCCCGTTCTACGGTGAGAATACGGGCGGGAGTGCCCGTTCTACGAGTGGCAACAGGCAGCTAGCTCCAAAACTTCTTCACCAGCGAGATGAGCTCGCTGGGGTCGTGAAGAGTTGTGGGGTATAAAAAGGCACTTTTGCCCGTGTGGACTGAACCTTAATGCACCCGTTGGCCCGGTTTAGCGCCGGAATCGGGGGAGAGCAGGTAGACCTCGCTGCCGCCTGGACCGCACGCGGTAACCATCCCTTCGCTGAGTCCAAACTTCATCTGTCGTGGTGCTAGGTTGGCTACGCACACGACCAGCCGCCCCACCAGCGTTTCGGGCTCGTAGGCAGCTTTGATCCCAGCGAAGACCGTCTTCTGCACATCGCCACCAAGGCTCAACGTCAGCTTGAGCAGCTTTCTCGCGTCGGGCACATGCTCTGCAGCCAGCACGCGGGCTACCCGCAAATCGATTTTCACAAAGTCGTCGATCGTGCAGGTCTCGGCCAGTGGCTCAGCCTGCAGCGGTTCAGCCGAGTCATTCCACGGGTCGCTGGCACCAGCCGCGGCAGGGGTTTCTTCTTTGGATTCTTCTATCATGGCTTCGATATCCTCTTTCTTGACGCGCGCGAGCATGTGTGCGAACGCATGTACAGGTTTGTCCAACAGGGGCACTTGGCTTTGATCCCAATGCTCAATTTTCTCTCCCAGCAGTTGCCCGCACTGTTCTGCCAAGCGTGGCAGGACGGGTGCCAGGTAGATGGCCAATTGCCGGAATAAATTTAACGCCACCGTGCAGACCGCTCGCAGCTCGTCCGCTCGCTGTGGATCTTTGGCCAACACCCACGGCTGTGCATTCTCCACATATGGATTGGCGCGATCGGCCAATTCCATCACCAACCGCATCGCTTTGGCGTAGTCGCAATGCTCATAGGCGGCGGCGATCTCACGGCCGGCCGCTGCGGCGTGGGCGAACAGGCCACCGTCGTCGGGGTACTCTGCCGCCAAGCCGGTTTTGGCCGCAAACTTGGCGGAGCGGCTGGCCAAGTTGACTACTTTGCCAACTAGATCGGCATTGATCTTGTTGACGAACTCGTCCAGGTTTAGATCCAAATCATCCAATCGCGGCCCCAACTTGCTGGCGAAATAATAGCGCAAAAATGCTGGATCGAGATGTTGCAGGTAGGTTTCGGCTTTGATGAACGTCCCGCGCGACTTGCTCATCTTTTCCCCATCCACGTTGAGGAAGCCGTGCACGTGGACTTTGGTCGGTAGATTGTAGCCCGCCGTTTTGAGCATGCCCGGCCAGAACAGAGTGTGGAAGTAGGTGATGTCTTTGCCGATGAAGTGATGGATCTCCGTCTGCGGATTCTTCCACCAATCCTCCAGCGATTCACCGTGCAATTCGCACCATTCCCAAGTGCTGGCGATATAGCCGATCGGCGCATCGAACCAGACATACCAGTAGTTGCCGGGCGAATCGGGGATCTCGAAGCCAAAGTATGGGGCCGGTCGGGAGATGTCCCAGTCGCGCAGAGGCTCTCCCAGAAAATGCCCCTTGAGATAATTGGCCACTTCGCTCTGCAAGTGCTCGCCAGACTGCGTCCACTCGTGCAAAAAGTCGTGCAGTTGCTCGAGTTGCACGAACAAGTGCAGGGCGCTGCGAACCTCGGGGGTGGCCCCAGAATGAACGCTGATGGGGTCGATCAGATCCGCCGGCGAATAGGTAGCGCTACATTTTTCGCAGTTGTCCCCATGCTGATCGGGCGCTTTGCAGACGGGACACGTACCTTTGACGAACCGATCGGCCAGAAAGGTTCCCGCCACTGGATCGAAGAGCTGGCTCACTTCGCGTTCGACGATCAGGCCCGCTTCGCGCAGCGCCTTCCAGAACTCGACGCACAGTTGATAGTTCTTGTCCGAATTCGTGCTGCCGTAATGGTCGAACGCGATGTCAAAGCCGGCGAAATCGCGTTCGTGATGCTGCTGCATTTCGGCAATCAGCTCGATTTCGCTTCGCCCTTCCTTGGCGGCGCGCAGCATGATAGCTGTGCCATGCGTATCGTCGGCGCACACGAACACGCAGCGGTGGCCGCGCAATTGCTGGTAGCGTACCCAGATGTCGGTCTGGATGTACTCCACCAAATGTCCAATGTGAATCGGGCCATTGGCGTAGGGCAGAGCGGCCGTGACCAATATCCGCCGCTGGGTGACATCAACCCCACCATCGGAGTCGGTGGCTGGTATTTTAGACTGAGATTGCTTTGCCATCTTTCGATATTCTTTAAGGGCTGATCTAGCACATTGTCATAATAGAAATTTAGGGGGGGCATTTGTAGCCGAACTAGCCAGGGTTTGGACCGGTCAGCCCAAGGCCGAAAGTCTTGGCGACTTCCGCTACCGGTTGGAGTCTAGACGACTTCCACTAGCCCTACAAATTATCTTCCCGAAATCGCTGGCGGGATTGTATCAGCTCTGCAAAGCTTTGGGAGCGCAGGCCGTTTTCAGCTCCCCAAACCGGTATTTAAGTCTAGTGGAGAAACCACACAAAGCGGGTGCAGGAGCTAGCACCCCGAATTTTAGGAAGATGAGCCTCATTTGCCCTAGCCAAACTGCCGATTTTCGTGGACGATATCGGCAAAGTGTCCAAATTTTAATTCGCCATAGACGTGATCTGTTGGATGGCTGCGGTCGCCGCTTTATCCAGCGCTGACATTGATTCAGCATGCCGATGTTGTCCGCTAGCGCTGCGAATCTCTAGAAAACGTTTGATATCGTTCATTTTGTGTTGGAGTTTGAGTTATGAGTCAGAAACTAATGGCGTTGGTCGAGCAGGCTTCGATGAAGCCCGACGCTCCCAAGTTTGACATTGGCGATTCGGTCGATGTTCACACCAAAATCCTGGAAGGCAACAAAGAGCGGATCCAGGTCTTCTCCGGCGTGGTCATCGCGCGAAGCGGAAGTGGCACGCGAGAGATGTTTGTCGTGCGCCGCATCGTGGCCGGCGAAGGTGTCGAACGCAAGTTCCCACTGCACTCGCCCCGAATTGAGAAGGTCGAAGTCAAGCGCAGTAGCGTGGTTCGCCGCGCCAAGCTGTACTTCTTGCGCGAGCGTAGTGGCAAGTCGGTACGTCTGCGCGAACGCCGCGTATAAGCTCTGGTCGATGCTAGGTTCAAAGCCTAAAACGCCGCAAATCAATTCACCGCTGAGAGTGGTGCTTCAATCCGTCGGCCGCTGGTTTCATTCCAGTGGCCGATTTTTTTTGGCCCGTTTTGCAAAATCACCCCGCACCACCGCTCCGCTCCGCTTGGGATTGGCCGGCGAGCAGGCCGCCGCACGGTTTCTGCAGCGGCTCGGCTACCGCATCATCGCCCGCAGCCATCGGCAGCGGCTGGGTGAGATCGACCTAATCGCTCTCGATGGCGACTGTCTGGTGTTTGTCGAGGTTAAAACGTGGAGCTCCGCAGGCAGCGGCGATCCATCGCTGGCCGTCGATCGCAGGAAGCAAGAGAAGCTCAGCCGAGCCGCGATCGTCTACCTCAAGCGGCGCGGCCTGCTCGAACAACACTGTCGTTTTGATGTCATTTCAATTGTCTGGTCCACAGACCGCCAAGCACGGCCGGTTATCCGCCATTTCCCCAATGCATTTGAAGCTATCGGCCGTGGGCAGATGTTTAGGTAACGACGTGGCGCAAGCTTGCAGCTTGAGGTTTAGAAATTCGCAAGCTGGAAGCTTACGCTACTGGAAGCTCACGCCACGTTGCGCTGGCGGCTTTCTGCATACTGCTTGAGTACCTGCTCGATGCGCACATTGAGCGTTTCCAACTCGTCGAGCACATGTTTGTGGCGGCTTTCAAGCTCCTCCAGAAACCGTGTTCCCGCGGTTTCGCCCGCGTGGCTTGGCTGTGACGGGTGCGCTGGGGGCGGCCCTGCGCCGCACGGAAGCTCATTCGACATAGATTTTCTCGCTGCTGGAACTAGAAAATTCGGCTGGCTTGGCCATGTTGGTCGCCCGAATCGTCTATCATGGGCAAAGCTTCCATCGGATCAGCCAAGCTGGTGAATCGAGCAGTAGTGTGCTTGATCCTAAAGTGCGGCTCAGGGGGAGTTTGCCGATTAGCGCAAAGTTTAGGATACCGCCGATTGTTTGTTAGGGAGTTCGTAGTGCAGGCTTTAGACCACCTCAAGAATCTCGTGATCATGGCCGCCGCCGATGGTGCGCTCCACCAGGAAGAGATCGTCATGCTGGCCGAGCGTTGCTCCGCATGGGGGCTGGCCGAGGAAGATCTAGAGAGCGCGATCGAATTCGCGCTCAGCGGAAACGCTAAATTGCAGTTCCCCATCGATCGCTTCGAACAAAATCAGATGCTCAGTGATCTAATTCGCATGATGGCCGCCGACGGCAAATTGACCGAGATCGAGAAGCGGCTGTTTGCCCTAGCTGCGGCCAAGATGGGAATCGAAAAAGTTGAGCTCGAGGCTCTCATCGATCAACTCGTGGGCAAGATCACCTAACTGCCGATCACCGAAATCAGGATCCGTTACTGAAGGTCTATCAATTTGGCTGCGGATCAAAGGTTTATGCCCGGTGTTCCAAACATTCCGGTCCCTCATTCCGAGCGTTATTGACATAGGTATCCACGGCCTGCGGGCGCAATTGGGCTGCCGCTGCGGCGGGTGCCAGTAGAGCGTAGGCTTCTTCGGCTGTGGACTGTGGCGATACCCACTGCGCGGCAGCGTCACCTGAGAGCACCACGGGCATGCGGTCATGAATCGCATCGACGCTCGCGTTGGCTGCGGTGGTGATGATGGTACATGTCTCTAGCGGGGCATCGGCTGCGCGCGAATTGACCTCCCACAAGCCAGCCAATTGCAGCATGCCACCGTCGAGGGCCGCAATCCAAAACGGTTGCTTCGATCCGTCGTCAGCCTTTTGCCATTCGTAGTAGCCATCGGCTACAATCAAACACCGCCGCTTGTGAAGTGGCCCAACGAATGATTTTTTTTCTCGTAGCGTTTCGCGGCGAGCGTTGATCATGCGACTGCCAATCGATAAGTCGCTCGCCCAACTGGGGACCAGTCCCCAACGCTGCCAAGCAAAGTAGGGCTGTGATTTTTCAGGCGCTGATTCGTGCCGCACTGGAGTCTGCTCGGGGCTACCATCGGTGCGATTGGCAATGACCACGATGGATTGTGTGGGCGCCACGTTGTAGCGCGGCTGCCAAGTGGCCCACAGCGGGTCAGAATCGATTACCGGCAACAGCAACTGCGACCACTGGTTGGGAGGAGTCTTTAACGTGAGGCGTCCACACATCAGAGTTCTTATCCTTAGTTATTAAAACTACAAGGCATACCGCAGCGATGACTGAGTTTATCGAATTGACGACAACCACCGCAAGCGAGGAGGAAGCGCTCAAGCTGGCGCGACTGTTGGTCCACCAGCGGTTGGCCAGTTGTGTGCAGGTCTCAGGGCCGATGCAGAGCATCTATCGCTGGCAGGGTGAAATATGCCAAGCGACTGAGTTCCAATGCAGCGTCAAATCGCTGGCCTCCCTTACCGAACGCTTGGTACGAACCATACGCGAGGCGCACAGCTATGATACTCCGCAAATCATCGTGTTGCCGGTAGTCGACTGCGACGCTCAATACGCCCAGTGGTGGCGTGAGCAGATCGACCCCGGCGACGAAACTGGATCGTAGGGGAAGTCGCCAAGACTTTCGAAACTCTTGGCGAGCTCCGCTACGGCCACGTCAGACGGCCGAAATTCTTGGCGACTTCCGCACCGACGAGGCTTTGTTTCGGCGTAGTGTGATGAACCTACAGTGTTCTCATCCAATGAAGCGGAGTAGAATCTGGCCATTCGACTCCACCTCTGGCTGAATCCATTCGCTCCATGACCGACTTCCCTGCCATTGATGTCCGGCAAGTTCGCAAGGTGTACCGCGACGGTTGGAGGAACCAGCGCAGTTTCGAGGCGTTGCGCGGAGTCGACCTCTGCGTCGGTCGGGGAGAAGTGTTCGGGTTGCTCGGTCCCAACGGTGCCGGCAAAACGACACTCATTAAGATTCTGCTGGGGATCGTGCGCTGCACTTCCGGCCAAGCCACTGTGTTGGGCACACCCGCTGGCTCACGTTCCGCTCGCCAACGCATCGGCTACTTGCCGGAGAACTTGAACTTCCCCCCGCATCACACGGCGCATCGCGCCCTGCAGCTCTATGGGCGTCTGAGCCGAGTCCCTGAAGCATTGATTCGCGAGCGTTCAGCCAGCCTGCTCGAACTGGTGGGCTTGTCGGGACGCCAGCACGAATTGGTGCGCAAGTACAGCAAGGGAATGCGGCAGCGTTTAGGGCTGGCTCAGGCTCTACTACACGAACCCGAGTTGCTTATTTTGGACGAGCCCACCGATGGACTCGATCCGGTCGGGCGTTCCGATATCCGTCGCTTGATCTCTACGCTACGAGATCAAGGCAAGACGGTATTTCTCAACAGCCACATTTTGCAAGAGGTCGAAATGATCTGCGATCGCGTGGCAATTTTGGCTGGTGGAACGCTCCGCGGCGTGGGCACGCCGCGAGAACTGACAACTCAATTCCACGGTGCGCTGAGCACTCGCGTCCGCATGGAGCTAGCCGGGGAGGCGGCGGCGATTGAAAGCTTGTGCAACGGGCAAGATTGCGAACTGCTACCGCTGCCCGAAGGGAGATGGCAGTATTCGACGACCGCTGAAACGCAAAGCAACGTCGACGATATGATCGACCGCCTGCGGCACGGCCACATCAGTCTGCTGAGGCTGGAGCGCACGCGGCCCAGCCTGGAAGAGGTCTTTCTATCGGCCGTTGAGGATCGTCACGCTCCATGAAACCGTACATCGCCATATTGATAGACTCGTTTTGGGAGGCTGTGGGCAATCGCGTGCTGTGGGCGCTGCTTATCGGTTGGTCGACCGTGCTGATCGCAATTGCACCGTTTGGCTATATCTCCGAGCGCAGCTATCGTCTGTCCAGCAGCGATATTGACAGTCGCGAACAATTGGTCAGCCGCTTGGCGAAAGGGACTCAGGGCGAGGGACGAGCGGCCATCGTCGCGGTGGCCGAACTGCTCGACGATGCGTTCGCCCAGCGGTTAAGGCAAGCCGCAGACAGTGAAGACGCTCTGGTCCGACGACCGATCAGCTCCAGTGAATTGGCCGAAGAGCTCAACCGCATCTTGCCATCCGAACAGCTCTATTCGGCCACGGCCTTTCCCACCGCTAGAAAACGCGAACGCCTTGAGCCACTTATCGAAGCTCTGGAGCGCAATGCCCTAAGCGTCGATCAAGCCGAAATGCTCAACCGTGAACTGCTACAGCAGGCCTTTCCACTGGAACTGGCTCAACCGCGCGGTGAACAACTGTGGGTGGGCTACGCCGGTTTCAAGATCGGCGACCCGTTGACCGTTTCGCGTCGACAAATCCACCAGTTCTTCGAACCGGTACTTCTGGGAGCAATCATTAAATTCGGCTTGGGGATTCTAGCCGTGTTCGTGGCGATCGTGGTGACCAGCCCCATGATCCCCGAGACCTTCCGCTCCAGTTCATTGCACTTGCTACTGAGTAAACCCATCTCGCGCGTGTGGCTGTATCTGGCCAAATTTTTTGGGGGCTGCATTTTCGTGCTGGTCAACATTAGCTTTGTGATGATCGGGCTGTATTTCATCGCGGGTCTGCGCTTTGAAGTCTGGAATTGGGGACTGTTGGTGTGTGTTCCCATTTTGATGTTTGTGTTCATCATTTTCTATAGTGTCTCGGCTTTGGTTGGTTTGATCTGGGGCAACGCGATAGTATGCGTGGTGGCTTGCATGCTGTTTTGGCTGGCCTGTTTCTCGCTGGGGATGATGCATGCGGCACTCGAACCCCAAGTAGAGGTGATGCCTCAGATCAGCCGCATTCGCAGCATTGACGGGCGACTGCTGACCGTCAGTGAACGCGGACAATTGGGCGTATGGAATGCTACCTTCTCTATTTGGCAGCCTGCTATCGACGGCCAGCAGCATGGCCAGGCTCGAACCTTTGGTCCCATCTATCACCCAGATCCAAAATTGATTTTGACCAAGTCGTTTACGCGCCAGCCGTTCGGTGGCTTGCGCGCTCGCAATCGGCGAATTGAAATAATTCGACTGGCCGAAGACACAGACAAAGCTGCGGCGAAAGCTACGGCGACATCTTCGACCAGCGGCGATGCGCCCGAGACGGTTAAGCAGGCTCGCGAAACGCCCGTATGGTTATCGGATAGTGGGCCTGAACTACCGCCCGAGTTGTTCGACCTGATCGAAATGGGCGATGCGGTTATCGCCGTATGTCGCAGCGGATTGTTTCGGCTCGACTTCCGCAAGCTAGATCTAGCAGAGGTGGCTCAGAAGGGACTGTTCGGATTCAAGCTGCCGCTGCCAGGGTTGAACGCGTTTGAAAATATCGCTCCGTCTGAATACTTCCTGGCGGGCAACACGCGCGCGGCGGCCACGCAAGCCGGAGATGGTTTGATCATTTTCAATTCGGGCAGCCTGGATCACTTAGCCTTCGACGGCCGGCGTTTGTCTCTCGTCAACAGCGCTAAACTGGACGGAGATGGCACCGAGGCTGCGCTGGTGGCCATGAACGATCAGTACTGTGTAGTTGCCCGCGACGGCAAACCGCTGCAGATTCTGGATGCGCAGTTGCAGCCACTTCAAACGTTTGAGTTGCCCGATCGCCAGCCAGTGCGGCAGATGAGTTGGATCCCTGAAGGCAACGATCTGTCCATCTTGACTCATACCGGCAAGTGCTGGCGTTTACAGGGCAGTTCCATTGCCGGCCCGCCGGTCGTCAGCCCCTTGGCTGAGAGCTACGATGGAAAAATCACCAGCCTCTGGTGGGAAGGGAGCCAGGAATTATGGTTGGGAGTCAAACCCGATCGAGTCGTCAAGCTGGACTTAGCCAGCGGACGGGTAGTGGCAGATTTTACGCCGCGGGCTACCATGCTGGAAACCATTTATCGTTGGTTGATTAAGCCGATATATATTATCAACCCCAAGCCGGCCGCACTGGATGCAGCCATGAGCTATGCCTTGACTGGAAATAAGACGCAATCTTTAAGTCTAGTCACCAACGATTTGGAATCGGCGCAGGTACAAGTCGATTTGTGGACGCCGATCTTGACCAATACCATCTTCGTAGTGGTCGTGCTCGGATTCTCCTGTTGGTATGTCGCACGCAAAGAGTTTTGATCTGGGATCAGGAGCTAGTGAATGTCCAAGAGCGTGTTGGTAAGGCGACGCAGGAGAGCTTTCAGAGCACGCAATTTAGCCAGATGGGATGCGTCATTTGAAGGCTCCACCAGCCTCTGGCGACGGATCTCACCACCCCAATTGCTCATCGGCTCATTTTTCCTGTTGATCTTGGCTGGTTGTCTGGGCTTGATGTATCTGCCGGGTTTGTATCGCGGGCCGGGCCTGAGCTGGACCGATGCGTTGTTCACATCGACTAGTGCGGTGTGCGTGACGGGCCTGATCGTAGTTGATACGGCGACCTATTTCACTCCCGCAGGCCAAGCTTTTCTACTGCTGCTGATTCAACTGGGGGGGCTGGGGATGTTGGCCTTCACGAGCTTGATCATTCAGATTTTGGGCTTTCGTGCATCGTTGCGCAGCGAGTCGCTGACGCACAACTCGCGACATGGAAGTCCGCTGGTCAATCTGCGTAGATTGACGCGCGACATCGTCTTGTTCACCTTTTTGATCGAGAGCGTTGGAGCGGGGGCGCTGTGCCTGCTGTGGGGACGACGAGTGGGCTGGGACGAAGCTTGGTGGCCAGCGGTTTTTCATTCAGTCAGTGGCTTTTGCAATGCAGGGTTTTCGATCAACAGCGATTCGCTCATCGGCTGGCAAAGCTCTTCCTTGACATTGCTTGTGCTGGCGGCATTGATTATGGCTGGTGGCTTGGGTTTTGTAACGATGGAAGAAGCTTGGCTGACGATGCGCCCCCGCAAGCATCGCGAATTCCGCCGCCTGTCGCTCAATTCGCGATTGATCTTGGTGACGACGTTGGTGTTGGTCTTATTCCCCTGGCCCATTTTCGCGGCCTTCGAATGGAATGGACAACTGAAAAATCTAAGCCTGGGCGACAAGATATCCAATGCCTTGTTCCTGAGCGTGACGCCCCGCACGGCGGGCTTCAATTCGCTCGACTACACGCAGGCCAGCGATGGGACCAACTTTCTGACCATGTTGTTGATGGCTGTGGGTGGTGCACCAGGTTCGACGGCTGGAGGCATCAAGGTAACGACTTTTGCGCTCGTCGTTCTGGCGGCTTGGTCGCGCTGGCGAGGTCTAGAGACGACGGTCTTTGCCAACCGCTCAATACCCAGCGATACCGTACAACGTGCAACGGGATTGGTCGTTCTGGCAGCGGTGGTTATGGCCTTGGGCACTTTCGCGCTGATGGTCACCGAGCCGCCCAATGCAACGCAAAGCACCTTTTTGCAACGTTCGTTCGAAGTGGTCAGCGCGTTTAATACGGTTGGGTTGTCGCTTAATGAAACCCCAGGCCTGTCGACGGCTGGGCGGTGGGTCGTGATCCTGCTGATGTTCCTGGGAAGAGTGGGGCCCATGACCATGGCAGCCGCACTGGTGGTCGAGCACGCGCGTGTTGCTCACTATCGTTATGCTTACGAAGATGTGGCCGTGGGCTAGCGCTAACAACGAAAGATAAGTGAAGTGAAACGTTACGTTGTCATCGGAATGGGAAATTTTGGTTCCAGTGTCGCCGAGGCGTTGTCCGCCAAGGGGCAAGAAGTGATCGCCATCGATCGCGATGGCGCGGCCATCGATCGCATCGCCCCTTTAGTAACCAAAGCGGTGGTAGGTGATGGCGGCGATGCTACTTTGCTGGAACGGTTGGGGGCTCGTGCGGCGAATGCGGGAGTGGTATCAACCGGGGACGATATCACCGCTAGCATCTTAGCTACGATGGCCCTGCATGACCTGGAGGTAGCAGAAGTATTCGTAAAAGTCATCTCGCGCGATCACGCACGAGTCATGGAGCGAGTGGGGGTTACCGAGACGGTATTTCCAGAACGCGATTCGGCCCTAAGCTTGGGAACTCGGATCTGTGGCACTGCGGTCTTCAACCATGTGCGGCTGAGCGACGGCTTTAGTGTACAAGAGATTGCGGTGCCCGATTCATGGCAAGGCAAGACGCTGCGTGAATTGGAGCTGCGGCAGCACTACGACATCACTGTGGTGGCGCTCAAAGATGTGTTGACCGACCACATTTCGCCCACGCCAGACCCAGACGTGAAGCTGAAGGGTAGCGATACATTGCTGATCGCCGGCGGCGACAAAGCCCTGGAACGCACCGCCGCATTAAAGTGATAGCTTTGAAAAATCGGGAGTTGCTCCTGTAAGAAGTTCTACAGTCGCCGGGCGATAGAGGTATAGCTTTTAGGACCGGTCAGACTGGATTGCGAACAGATTTGCAGGGTAAACAAAGGAAACAGAGTCGTAGTGCAAGCTCGCCCTGCGACTGGCACGCTATTCGCGTTGCACCTGTGTTATGGCTCTGATGTAAGCCACACACACCAGTCATTCGCAGGAGGCACTCATGCTTGTTCTATCTCGCAAACTGAACCAATCCATTCATATTGGTGACGGCATTTCGATTCGCGTGGTGCGCATCAAAGGCAATTCGATTCAGTTGGGCATTGATGCTCCCAAGGAGATCCACGTCGTTCGCTCTGAATTGCTCCAGCGCGATGCGTGTCAGCCAGCCTCAGCAGACCTGTTGGCCGCCTTGCGGGTTATTAGCCAGACACCTCGGAAAGCATCTGCTGCTCGATCCTCGGCACAAATTTTGCTTAATCCTCTCAAGCATACAGCCGAAAGCACCGTCTAACTCAAAGGTATGTTCCATGTCCGACCTCACGTATCGCTGCCCCTTATGTCACGCGCCAGTGAAGGTCGCGGCCGCATTGGTGGGGCAACAGATCGATTGCCCGCACTGTCATCGAGCAATCAAAATTGACGCGCCGGTGGCAGAGCTGATCGAAGGTACGGATCTGGACGATGGAACGGCAGATAGGGTGTCTTCGCCCTTGGATTCCGAAGAATTGCTCCGGGTGGTCCACCCGGTGATGTTTCGCGCACATCCCTTCTGGTTCATCTTGCTGTTTGGATGCTTTCTGGCCGGTCTTATCATCGCTGCTGGCGGTGGCTATTTCGAACTTCCTTGGCAAGCGTCGGTTGGCTGGATTCTCGGCGGAGCTTTAGCGGTGTTCGGTGGCATAGGTCTCATCGCTTGGTGGTTGAAGACTCAATCGCTGACGCTGGAAGTCACCAGCAAACGCACGCGGTTGATCCGCGGGTTTATCGCGAAGGCGACTTCTGAAGTACAGCACGATGATGTCCGCAATATACAGGTCGACCAGTCGATGATTGGCCGGTTGGTCAATGTTGGCGGGCTCGCCATCAGTAGTTCGGGGCAGGATGACCTGGAGATCAATGCCAAGGGGCTACCTGGACCAAATCAAATCGCGGAACTGATTCGCGATCGACAGTAGATAATACCGCCGAGCATGTTCAAAAGAATTCGAGCATCTTCAAAAGAGTTACTGCCGTAGCCGCAATACGCGCGCCCCGATTAGCAAGATAGTCGTTGATCGCTCCGCCGATCAGGTGCCATAGTCGTTGATCGCTCCGCCGATATGCCATAGTCGTTGATCGCTCCGCCGATCACCTGCGTCTAATCACCGACCCATCGCTGGGGCGTACCCCGCATGGCCATGATCAGTTTCCGCGCACTGAGTTCTTTGCAAACCATTCGGCCAGTGGTTGCCCATCGATCACCCGCCGGTGACATGTTGCGTGTTTTCGAGCCACACAACAACTAATTTTCCCTCCCGGCGAATTGGCACATCGTTTGCGATTGCCGTGATCGTGTCTATTTCTAACAGCACGTACAAGTCGGAAACGGTAGCGCATAAATACCGCACAAGCCTTGTCGTGAAGCATGTTGCGATTCGTGTTATGCAAAGGAGCATTTGATGAGAGTAATGTTAATCGCAATAAGCTGCGGCTTGTTGCTTGGTGGGTGCGACACACCCAATGGGACAGCGGAACGTGATAACACGGCCGTGAATGAACGCGACGCAGGAGGACATACAGTCACTCCGCTCGACCAATCGAATTCGCAGGTGGCAATTGATCAAGTGGCGGAGATTCGATCTCAGGTGCTTGAAATCAAAGACCTGTCGGTCAATGGTCGCAATATCAAAATTGTGACTGATGGTGATCGGGTAGTGCTGCGAGGCCCCGTGGCTTCTGCCGCTGAACGCGATGCCATCGTAGCGGTCGCTAAGAAGATTGCCGGCGACGGCAAGGTAACCGATGAACTGGAAGTGGCTCCTTAGTCTCTTCCATTTGGCTAACTGCCAGACGTTTGTGTTGGACGGCCTTGAGTCGTTGATGCATCGCATGTCGGCTTGACAGTCATAGTCCGATATAACAATCCAAGTAAACAATCTAATCAAGAAAAGCGAGAAGCAAAAATGGCTACTAGAACACAGAATGAACACGACCATGCGGTATTTGGTATCGTTGCCAACCGTACCGAAGCAATCGCCGTTGTCGAGAGCCTGCGCGCAGCGGGTTTCTTAGAGTCGGAGATTTCCCTGGCGATGTCTGGAGGGCTGGACGGCGATATTGGAGTCGAAGGGAACACCAAGGCGCCTGAGGGTGCTACAACCGGGGCGGGGAGTGGTTTGCTGCTCGGTGGTGCTTTAGGCTGGATGGCCGGCATTGGTGCTCTGGCCATTCCTGGCTTGGGCCCATTCATCGCTGCCGGCCCCATCATGGCGGCACTCAGCGGCGCGGCAATCGGTTCGGCCGCTGGCGGTTTGACGGGTGGCCTGATCGGCATGGGCTTTTCCGAGTATGAAGCCAAGGAATACGAAGGCTATCTCAAGGGAGGCCATGCATTGATCTCAGTGCGTGTGGCCAACAGTGAAGAGACCGATCGCGCCAAGAAGATCATGGACGATGCGGGTGCCGAACACATCTCCGTCAAGGGAGTTGTCGACGCGGACTAAGTTCGCAGTCGCCCTCGGTGAGTTTGAATAGGTAGGCTCGTAACGAGCGCCGCGCTGTTACTTACGGTAGAGCGTTCGGTACGAACCGCCAGCCGAGTGAAACCCGTCACTCGTCAGGTGCGCATTTTTCAAGCAACGTAGGGTCCTCTATCGTGCAGCGAATTGCGAGTATAAGGTGCGCGCGGCACGTGCAAGGCTTCGGTCAGTTTTCGAATGCGCAGGCAAATATATGCTTGGCGAAAGCGCAGCAGTAGCTTGCTGGGTAGACGCAAGTGTGCCGCCTGCAATTGATCGCGAATTTGAGCTGAACGACGAATCGACAACGCTAGCTGGGTATGCAGTTTGAACGTGCTCATGGATTTCCTCACGCGGCCGAACGGCCTGACGAGTGCGCAATGAATAAGACCGCATAGGTAAATAATGCAGCCCAAGGAGTAGGATCACATAGATGAGTGTCACAGCCAAGGCGGACAATAGCGTTTCGATGCCGCCGTGACAACTTCAGATTTCTTGAATCAAGCGTTCGCAGCGTAGGCTCACAACCGGCATCGCGACGCTACGGCACGGGCAGTGCGGGGGGATCGATAGCAGGCGTTACCCAGCGGTAGAGCCACTCACTTGCGCACGGAATCGCTGCACGTTAAGCACTTTGCTTCGGTCTGCCGTAACTGCGCTCCGCTCGTTGCGAGCCTACAGCTTGCGAGCCTACGGCGGTGGAAGTGTCTATACTGGTCGTACAGGGTGACCGATGCGCAACAGCAACCGTGCACTTCACCGCCTTGGTCGGCCTGGTCTTCCGCTCGCGACTGGAGAATGCTCTTGATGTTACGATCCAACATAATACCTGCTGCTAGCCCTTTTCGATGGACGCGGCTGGCGTGCCTACTATGGCTGTGTTTCAGCGCGGCTGTGGGAGCAATGTCTCCTCTGGAGGCGGCGGAGGATTCACCTCCGAATATCTTGTTCGCCTTTGCCGACGATTGGGGACGGCAGGCCAGCATTTATGCCCATGTCGATGGTGCAGGAACCATGAGCGATGTGGTGCAGACGCCCAGTTTCGACCGCGTGGCCAAACAAGGCGTGCTATTCAAGAATGCCTTCGTAAATGCGCCCTCGTGCACCCCCTGCCGCAGTTCGCTCGTATCGGGCCAGTATTTTTGGCGAACCGGGCGGGGGGCGATTCTACAAGGCGCGGTGTGGGACATGAATATTCCAGCTTGGCCGCTTCTGTTGCGCGACGACGGCTATCACCTAGGCAAGAGCTATAAAGTTTGGGGCCCAGGAACGCCCAGCGATGCGCCCATCGGTGGTCGGCAGTATGCCTTTGAAAAAGCCGGCCGCCGCATCAATCAGTTCTCACAACAGGCGACGCAGTTGATTGGCGAGGGCAAGACGATCGAGCAGGCCAAACAGGAATTGCTGGAAGAGGTGCGTGCAAATTTTTCAGCCTTTCTGGCCGAGCGAGATCCCAGCCAACCATTTTGCTATTGGTACGGCCCGACGAATGTCCATCGCCAATGGGTGCGGGGATCGGGTAAGTCGTTGTGGGGTATTGATCCCGATACGCTCAAAGGAAAACTGCCTCCATTTCTGCCCGACGTGCCGACCATTCGCGAGGACATCGCGGACTATCTGGGAGAGGTCCAAGCATTTGATGCTTCGTTAGGGGTGCTGTTAGACGAACTACAGCGATCGGGGCTATACGACAATACGCTGATCGCCGTCAGCGGCGACCATGGACCGGCGGGCTTCCCACACGGTAAATGCAACCTGTACGACTTTGGCTCGCAGGTCTCGCTGGCCGTGGCGGGGCCGAAAGTGCAGGGGGGGCGCGTGGTGGACGACCTGGTGAGTCTGCCCGATTTGGCCCCCACCTTCTTAGAGGCGGCCGGCGCGGATAGCCCCAGCGTGATGACGGCTAGGAGTTTGTGGCCCGTGCTCAAGGCCACTGGCCAGGGGCTAGTCGATCCGCTGCGCAGCCAAGTCTTCATGGGGCGCGAGAGGCACGTGGAGATGGCGCGCGAAGGCTATCTGCCCTACCCGCAGCGAGCCATTCGCACGGCCGACTACGCACTGGTGATCAATTTCAAACCCGATCGTTTTCCGCTGGGAGACCCTTACCGGCTAGATGGCGACAATCCGCCGACGACCGCCGAGGTGACCGAGACAACATTCGTAACGTTGCCGGACGAAGATGCGGGACCGACCAAGGCTTGGATGGTCGAGCATCGCAAGGATCCGCAATGGCAACCTCTATTCGAAAACGCGTATGGCAAGCGCCCTCGCGAGGAGTTGTTTGATATGCGAAAAGATCCACATCAAATGCACAACGTCGCTAGCGATCCAGCCTATTCGGATGTACTCATCGATTTGCGTGAGCGACTGATGGACGAGCTGCAGCGCAGTGGCGACCCGCGCGTCGTCGTTGATGGCGAGTTTTTTGAAACGCCGCCAATGGCCGGGCCACTCCCCGACGATGTGCCGCATCCCAACCGCAAAGTCAAATGAGCCTCGCGAGAAGAATTGCAATGCTAGCCGTTCGCGCAATAGTCGTTGATCGCTCCGCCGATCATTGCTCCTTTATCGTTGATCGCTCCGCCGATCATTGCTCCTTTGTCGTTGATCGCTCCGCCGATCATTGCTCTTCGTGAATTGTGCAGCGGTAGCGTCAACGTATACACGATCGCGCCCAAGCATCTGATCGGCGGAGCGATCAACGGCTATAGCATCTGATCGGCGGAGCGATCAGCGACTATAGCATCTGATCGGCGGAGCGATCAACGACAATAGCATCTGATCGGCGGA
>CAKQNH010000019.1 GCA_934255105.1 uncultured Pirellulaceae bacterium | reverse complement strand
GCTGCAGGACGTCTGCGCGTGGGGGCTTGTAGGGCAAATTGCCTCCAACTCGGCTAATCCCACGACAAATTGCGACCTCAAGACGGGCCGCGGGCTGGTGAAGTCTCGTTCTCGGTCGCTGATGCGAATGGGGTGATGCGGGGCGGGAGCCCTAGTGGCGCACGAGCGAGATCACTGTGCGCGTTTGAGTTTGAGATAGATAAAATTGCAGTTTGACTCGACCGCTGCTTGCTCCTTGCGCGGAGCTTGCTACGCAAACGTTCAGCACTGAAGCTAGGCAGCGACACCCAACTGGCCGCGTCCTATTTCACCAAAGTGAAGTTGATCTCGTTGGGATCACCCGCTTTGACGGAGGCCGACAATCCCGATTTGGAAGGGTCGCCATAGCGGCTGGGAATTAGCGATTCAGCACCACGTGCACTTTCCGCCTCCAGGGAGTCTTGCTCGGTCATGGCAACTACCATGACGTTGTATTCTCCAGGCGGGACACCGTCAGCTTTCTTGTAAGTTCCCAGCGCGTATTCGCCGCCAGGGCCGATGTTGGCTTCGGCAGTTGGACCACCGCCAGAGGGAATAAAGATTACCGAACCGTTTGGTAGCGGCTTCCCCTCAAAGGTGACCATCCCTTTGACAGGGACGGTTGCCAATTGGTCCGAGGGAGTACATCCCATGAAGCCCAGCGTTAGGCTGACCATCATGGAGGGGATTACCAACATTCCAAGCGAACTAAATTGCATCGGGTGTCTCTGGGCGAACGATAAAAGTTGAAAGTTTGATTTCTCTTCGGCTAGACCGCCGATAGAAATGTCGGTCTGAAAATACGCCTAATATTCGCTGACCACTTCGCCACGGGCGCGCGTGGTAACCGACTTGAAGGTGTTCATGTCGATCGAATCGGAAATGAACCTCACGGAGCCGTCGCACAGTAACGATTGAATTCCGCCCGTGTGCTCACTAGTGAAGGGGGTCGAGTTGGATGCGAATGACCCACGATAGTTGATCGGGAACTGCAGGATCTTGTTATCCAGCGTCAGTCTCCGAGTGGTGCCGCCATAGTAGTAGTAGCCCCATGTCCAAGAATTGATCCCGCCCCAACCTTTTTTGATTGAAGAGCTCCATCCTTGCGACGAGGATGACTCGCCGAGCAACAGTGTGTTGGAGGTGCCGTCAGTAATATCGCGAAATTTCGTTCTGCTTTCCGGATACAGCACCCCCGTGTTGGCCCACTGGTTGCCAATTGCGTCGGTGGAGTTAGTCACATGCTCGATAGGTCCGTTACAGCCCCGATAATGCAGCGCCCCCTGCTTGGAAGTCCACGCGTAGCTGGTGATGTCCGGGCTGCCATCAGCTAAGGGGGATGAAGGACAGGCCAAAAATGGCACATTGCCCCAAATTGCGTTGGAACCGTTATGAGGCGCGGTATCATTTCGGTAAGGCTGCAAGCGGACAAATGGATTTGGATCAAACGTACTCATCGCGTCTACCCGAGTTCCCTGTTCCATGTAGGGGAACAAACGAGGTGCCCAGCCCATAAAATATCCACCCAGCGGTAAACCTCCCATCGGAAAGCCTCCCATTGTGTCGTGATAATTATGGAACCCCAGCCCCAACTGTTTCATATTGTTGCTGCACTGCATGCGGCGAGCTGCCTCTCGAGCCGCCTGTACCGCTGGTAGCAATAATCCGACTAAAACACCAATGATTGCGATAACCACAAGTAGCTCAACAAGCGTGAAACCACGCTGTGCATTTTTACTCATCAAAACCCCTTTGGGAACCATGCCGATTACGAACAAAGATAAAAAGATCCGAGAATCTGTCGTGATGTTAGTCAGGGTGGTTTTTAATGTCAAGGTGCAGGATAGCATACGTGGACCGAAATCCATTGCAATGCACATCCACGCACGCATATGCAGAAAATAGCCTAGGGCTGTCAGAGCATGAGCATCTCTGGCGGGACCGGCTGCCTCGTTCAAGAGTCGAGCGCCTTCGCCACCGGCATCGGCTTTGCCACAGCAAACCCAGAGGCAGCAGCTCGCCCGACAGCTCGACTACCTCGGTGCCAAGATTGACTCGCCTGTTAGAGACAGATAAAATCGCCGCGTGCCTCAGCCTCCTCTATTTTTCTTGTAGCCGTTCACGCGATAGCCACTGATGTCGATCTCCGAGGAGACAGTAAATCGATTGCTTGAAACGGCCATTGCCGTTCAGCAGGTGCCTGCACCCACGTTCGACGAGTTCGCACGGGCGCGGTTGGTCCAAGACGCGTTTTCCCGCGCTGGACTCGCGGACGTCGCCATCGACGACCTTCACAACGTCTACGGTCGAATTCCCGGTGCCGGCAGCGAGTCTCCGAGCAGCGGGGATCCCGGCAGCGAGGTTGACAGCGGTGGGGCGTGCCTTCTGCTGACGGCGCATCTCGATACGGTCTTCCCCGCCGGGACCGATCTCACGGTGCGGCGCACCCCGGGCCGGATCTCGGCACCCGGCATCGGCGACAACTCGCTAGCGGTCGCTGCTTTGATCGAACTGCCTCGACTGCTGCGCGAGTCCGGTGTCACTCTCGCTCGCGATTGCTGGCTGATCGCCAACGTGTGCGAAGAAGGGCAAGGCGATCTGCGCGGATCGCGCGAGGTGCTGCGTCGCTTCGGACGCTCGCCGTTCGCCTGGATCGTGTTGGAGGGCGGGTTCCTCGGCCGGATCTGCTTTCGAGGCGTCGGGTCGCTGCGCTACCGCATTTCGGTTCGCACCGGCGGCGGGCACAGTTGGTTCGACTTCGGCCGACCAAGTGCGATCCACGTGCTCGTCGATCTCGCTCAACAGCTCACTCATCTGCGCGTGCCCAGCCACCCGAAGACCACCTTCAACATCGGCGTGATCCAGGGAGGTGCCTCGGTCAATACGATCGCCGAGTCGGCCCATTTGGAGTTGGATCTTCGCTCCGAGGATCCCGACGCCTTCAACGAACTGATCGCACAGGTCGACCGCCTGCGCGTCGCGTTTGCCCCCGCTGATGCCGAAGTAAACTGGGAAGTTATCGGACGGCGGCCTGCGGGCAGTCTGCCTGCCGATCATCCACTGGTCGCTTCGGCACTCGCCGCCCTGAGTGAAGCGGGTTTCGATGCTGAAGCGATAGACACGAGTCCCGCGTCCACGGACGCCAATACGCCGCTTGCCTCCGGAGCCCCCGCTGTGTGCATCGGGCTGGCACGAGGCTACAATCTCCACCGCCTGGACGAATACATTGAGACCGATGGACTAGGGACCGGGCTAGCCCAATTGCTATTGCTGTTGCAGAAACTCTAAAAACCGCGATGGGATACGACGTGACCGACCACACCAGTGTAGTGGAATGGCTCTTCGACGGCGAACCGCTTGCGACGTCGCTGTGCCTCATAGCGATCTTCCTGGCTTGTCCAGCGGTATTGATGCAGGTTATTCCCCGCACCCCCGTGCTTCGCAAGGTCACCTTCGTCCCCTTTTTGTTCCTGTTGCCGATGATCCTCTCCAGCCTGGGGATCATCCCCGACAGCTACCCCTTGTATAAGCCGCTGCAGTCGACTTCGCTGTACATGGCGATTTTCTTTATGGTGTTGGCGATCGATGTGGCGCGGATCCTGCGATCGCTGGCCACGCGGATCTTGCTTCTGTTTTTGATCGGCTGTCTGGGCACGGCGGCCGGCTCGATCCTCGCCCATGCGCTCTTCGCTCCGCTGATCGGGAGCGAGTCGTCCGCGATGATCGCCGCCTGCATGTCGGCGGCTTATACGGGAGGGTCGATGAACTGGGCCGCTGTAAGCGAGGCGATCGAGGTTCCCGACTCGCTCAACGCGACCGCTTTCCCCGCTATGGTAATCATGTACACGCTGTACTTGGGCGGGCTGCTTGCCCTAGACAACTCACCCCTCCGCCCACTGCTGGAACGGTGGATCGGCGCAACGAGCAGCGATGAAGTGGTTCGTGACGACGTGAGCCGTGACGATATACGTTCCGGCGAACTGCCTGCGACCGCCGTCGTTGGCGGCGAATCGCATGCGGTCCCCAAGCGGGAAGACTATATCAACGGTTTCCTCGCTTTTTCCATTGTCTATTTAGCCTCGAGCGTGCTTGAGCAATGGGTTAACGACCTGGCCTTCATTCCCCTGGTGATCTTCCTGACGACCTTCGCCATCCTGCTGGGGGCGCTGGCCCCACGTATGCGATTTGCTGCCGTGGGACGACTCGGCAACTTGTCCACCTTTGGCGAAGCGTCGCTCTATTTCCTGCTGGGGATCATCGGCGCCCAGGCTTCGCTATCCGGCAGCCTGCTACACGCGCCGGTTCTGCTGCTGATTCCAACCGTGGTTATTATCGTCCACGCGCTAGTGCTGCTGTTGGCCGCGCGGCTCTTGAAGGTCGACCTGACGACGGCTACGATCGTCTCGATCGCGGCTATCGGCGGAGCGGCGAGTGCCCCGGCCGCCGCCGGTGCGCTTCGCGCCCCCGAATTGATCCCGTTGGGCGTTCTCCTGGGATCGCTGGGCTATGCGCTAGGCACATATCTTGGTGTCTATCTTGGCTTGCTGTTGCTCGGCTAAGCTCGCACCCCGGCGCTCACCACGCGTAGGTTTCTACGCTGTACCTTTCGAGCTTGTCTCGGTTCACTTGAATTCCCAGCCCCGGCCCGTCCGGCACCTTGACCTCGCAACCGTTGCGGACCTCGAACCAGTCGTCTACCAGGTCATCGGACAAGTAGGCTAGGCCGGCACCGATGTCCGACGGATGCGTGGCACCGGGCAGCGATGCCGCTGCAAGCCGCCCCGCTTCGGCAATTCCACTCCCCAATCGCGACCCGATCCACACCGGCGTCTGTGCCTCGCGGCAGAGATCGTGAACCCTCTTCGTGTTGACTAATCCCCCAACCCGCCCGACCTTGATATTGACGATGTCCGCTGCCTTCATCTCCAGCGCGCAGCGCGTGAGGTGCGGAGTCTGAATGCTCTCGTCGAGGCAGATCGGCGTTTGCATTTTGCGGCACAGTTCGCGATGAAACCACAGATCGTCGTGATCCAACGGTTGCTCGATCATCAGCAGGCCATAGCGATCCCATTTCACCAGATGTTCGATATCGCATGGCTGATAGGCGGCGTTGGCATCGACCATCAGCTCCACATCGGGGTAGGCAGACCGAGCGGCCTCTAGGTACTGCACGTCTTTTCCCGGACAGACTTTGATCTTGATCCGGCGATATCCTGTGGCAAGTTCCTGGCCGATCGCATCGACCAGAAGCTGGGGCGTGGCTTTGATCCCGATGCTCGGGCCCACCTGGACCCACGACTGCGACTGGCTTGGATCGTCCGCCAGCAAGTGCGCCACCGAGCCTCCCTGACTTTGTCCCAGCATATCCCACAACAGCGACTCGAATGCCGCCTTGGCAAAGGAGTGCCCACGGATCCCGTCCAACGCCTCGACCCATTGCTGCGGGTGACGCCACTCGCGGGACCGCATGAGCGGGGCTAACACAGTGCGGCCGACGGAAAGCACCGTTTCCGAAGTCTCGGTTGTATAGAAGGGGATGGCGTCGACCGCCGCTTCCCCCCAGCCGATCCACGGACCGCACTGGGCTTCCAGTACTACGAACTCCTTCATGGTCACCTCGCCCACGCTGATCCGAAACGGCGATTTCAGCGGAATTTGCACTCGCCGCGCTACCAGACGTTCAAGTCTCAAACCGCTCGACATACTCAGTTCCATTTCATTCTTGATCTCAGCGTTCCACCGGATCCTCCGTCAGCGTCGCGCGAAGAATTCCGCAATTTCCGGAGTCGCTAGAATTTGGCTGTCACTTGGATTATCCAAAGTCTGGCGACTTCGGCTAGCCATATCCGCGGCAGTAATGGTGGAGCCGATGCTGAGTGGTAAGAGGTGGTATACTCACCGAGACGTAAGGCCGTCTCTCTTCCAAGTTGCTTCGTGTACTCCTACCCGGGCAGTCCAAGGTCTTTGAGATAAGTCCAGTCCCGGCGGATGATCGAATGCGGATTTCGATTTCGTGCGATCACATCCTACCAACTCAAACGATTCAGTTTATTGGAACGTCCGGTTCTTCGTCCTAAGGAAGTGACTCTGGCAATGACGAAGCCCGCCATTGACCGTGACCGTGCATCGTTTCGCACTATATCATTTGCCAGAATGCATCATAAATGTTCTCCCCTGCAGCACCTTAGGGAATCTATCAGCACCGCCTCTGGGCGGGTAGTTTTCAACCACCCGGTGCGCGCAATTTGCCAGTGGCATCTCTAAGTGGGAGAGGTCATTTTGCATTCTGTTTGGGGTATAAATTAGTTAGGGGGTTCTCATCATGGGTGAATTCAATACACCACAGTCCGACTCGCGGTTTCTCGCGGTGTCACGTGCCGCGAGTGTCGGCGTGATCGCGATGAGTGTCATTGTCTTAATCGGCTGGACATTCGATAGTGAGCTGCTCAAGGCAGTTCTACCCGGTAGAGTCGCGATGAACCCCGGTGGCACGGCTCTTGGATTCTTACTCTGTGGGGCGGCGCTGTGGCTATCGGGATGCACTCCCAGCGATTCGCCCACGGCATTCAGTCCTCGGACGTGGGCCGTTGCATTGTCCGTCCCGGTGATCTTGATGTCCGTATTCCGGTTTGTGGAATACGCATGGGGTTTCGACATCGGGCCGGATCGGTGGTTGTTCCCAACCAAACTCGCGGCCTATCCAATCCCCAATCGAATGGCTCCCAATACTGCACTGAACTTCCTGCTGTGTGGGACGGCGCTCGCTCTCTTGGATTGTCGGTGGCCACGACGAGTACGCGCTGCGGAAATCTTGACCCTCGCCGCCGCACTCGTTTCTTTACTCGCGATCATTGGCTATGCGTACAGTTCGTTGAGTTTGATTGGGGTCAAGAGTTACATCCCAATGGCGCTGAACACCGCGGCAACGTTTGCGACGCTGTGTATCGGCATACTCTGTGCCCGACCGGCAGCAGGGTTGATGGCCATCATCAGTGACCGTGGGGCGGGAGGAGTAATGGCGCGCAGGTTGTTGCCGGCGGCGATCTTGATTCCCACGCTGATCGGTTGGCTGCGGTGGTGGGCCCAGCAACAAGGTTGGTTTAACCCTGTGATGGGCCTGTCCTTATTCGTGCTGGCCAATGTCACTGTCTTCAGCGCGTTGATCTGGTGGAGCGCCGCTTCACTCAATCGCACCGACGCCGCCTTGCAAAGAGCCTTGATCGCGGCCGAGGCGTCGAGTCGTTCCAAGAGTGAGTTTTTGGCAAACATGAGCCATGAAATTCGCACTCCCATGAACGGCATCATCGGCATGACCGAACTGCTTGCCGACACACAGCTTCAGGATGAGCAGCGAGAGTTCCTGGGGCTCGTCCAGCAATCCTCTGATTCGTTGCTGCGTCTACTCAACGACATCCTCGACTTCTCCAAGATCGAAGCGGGCCACTTGGAGCTAGAGCACATCGACTTCGACTTGCATGAGTGCGTCGGCAAAGCGATGAAGTTGTTCATGATCAAAGCGGATGACAAGGGTTTAGAACTGGCGGCACGCATCGACCCATCCATCCCACTTCGACATGTCGGCGATCCCGGTCGACTACGCCAAATCATTGTCAACTTTGTCGGCAATGCGATCAAGTTCACCGAGCGGGGTGAGATCGTCGTCGATGTCAATCCCGAGCAGGGCGCAACGCCATCCGCTGGGCTGCACTTCTCCATCCGCGACACTGGGATTGGTATTCCCCAAGAGAAGCAGCAAAAAGTGTTTGAGGCATTTTCGCAAGTTGACTCGTCAACGACGCGACGTTTTGGCGGCACCGGGTTGGGGCTGACAATCTCGACGCGATTGATTGAAATGATGGGTGGCCGCGTCTGGCTCGAAAGCGAACTCGGGGTGGGTACCACGTTTCATTTCGTGGTGCATCTCTCTCCCGCAGCGGATCAAAGGCCACGGCGACCAGCGCAGTTGTCACGCCTTCAGGACATAAGAGTGCTCGTCGTGGATGACAACTCCACCAACCGGCGAATCCTCAAAGAGATGCTCACACAGTGGAAAGTGCGCGCCGAGTTGGCCTGTGACGCGCAGCAGGCGCTACTTGCAGTCCGCGAAGCGGAGCAACGCAATGACCCGTTTGGGTTGATTTTGCTGGACTATCATATGCCAGAAGTGGATGGAATTCAGTTCGCCGAGCGACTCGCAGAACTGCCCAAGCAATCGCCCGCGAAAATAATCATGCTCTCGTCAACGGCCTGCGGGCTCACGCCTGCGAACACTCAGCGACTGGGCATTGCTAGATTCATGACGAAGCCAGTCATGCCGTCCGATTTGTTGGATATCGTGCTCGAAGTAACGGGCATTACCAAGCCAGACGACGGGACAGAGGGGACCAACGAGCCAGCCTTGACCGGGCCAGTGCGCAAAGTATTGTTGGCTGAGGATGGAGTGATCAATCAGCGAGTGGCTATGGGATTTCTCAAGAAATGGGGGCACGAAGTTGTCTTGGCATGCACCGGTCGCGAGGCGGTGGAAGCCGCCAAACGCGAAGTCTTCGATCTAATTCTCATGGATATTCAAATGCCAGACATGAATGGGATCGAAGCCACTGCCGCTATCCGTGCATTGGAAGCTGAAATTGGGCGGCACCAACCAATCGTTGCCATGACCGCCAATGCGATGAAAGGCGACCGAGAGCGTTTTCTGGCCGCAGGCATGGATGATTACATCGCCAAACCGTTCGAGCCTACCGAATTGCAACGAGTCCTCAACCAAGCGCCGGCAATTTCCCATTCACGTGCAATCGCTAATCAACCGAGCGAACCTGGCCCGCCTGAGCAACATCCATCAGTCACAATCAACCCTGTCGCTGCGCCGTCAAGCTCTGAGTCACTCTACGATTGGCAGGCGACAGTTAAGCAGGCAGGGGGAAGCGAGGAGATGGCTCGCATATTGTCGCACATCTACTTGGAAGAGTCGAAAAAGCTGATCGGCCAAATGCGCGAGGCATTTGATGCCGGCGACGCCACCAAGCTTTCTCGCGCCGCGCACACCTTGAAAGGAGCAGCCTTGTGTTTGCATGCCACCTCTGTGGTCAAGTCAGCCCAGGCACTCGAGAATCAGAAGCATGGCATCGACCAAGCGATCGTCGAGCCGCTGCTCACGCAACTCATTCACGACGCCGATCGTCTGGCCGCGCGCATTGCCATCGACTTAGAATAAGTGGGACAGGTCGCTCTTCGGGCTGCTCAACATCATTTCTATTATTTTTCCGCAAGACGCAGCCTTTGTCGACAGCGATCAAGTCTTGAACTTTTCCAGTTCTAATAGCACGCGGGCAGCTTCTTGTTCCGCTGCGGTCAGCAATTCATCTATCCCCTCAAAGGCTTCGCTTTTTCCACAGTTCTCCAAACGCTGTGCAAGCTGTACCAGCGTTGCCGCCCCGACATAACCCACAGAGCTTTTCATCGTATGCGCTGTGCGATGTAAAGATTTAGCATCGCGAACTTCGATCGCTTGCCGGATCTCCGCGAGATAAACAGGGAGTTCCGTTTTGACTAGGTCTACCAACTCCTTCAATAAATCTGCGTCACCGGGAACGCTTTGTTTCGCGACCGTCCAGTTGACGGCAGGCTGCAAACCATCTGCGGCGATTGGCTCTTGGGGAGCCGCGGGTATGGACTGCGAATCGCTAGTTCTCTGCGAGTCTGAGTTGCGGGGTGTGTCTGACTGTTGCATGGCAGTGGACCTAGCACAAACTGCGGGAAATTGCTCGATAGCACGATACATTTGCTCGGGACTGATGGGTTTGGACACGTAATCATCCATACCCGCTTCCAGGCAACGCTCTCGGTCACCCTTGAGTACCTCGGCGGTCATTGCCACAATAGGAATGTGGCCGCCTGACTTTTGCTCGCGAGCTCGAACCACCTTCGTTGCTTCATAGCCATCCATTACCGGCATCTGCATATCCATCAACACGACGTCGAATTCTTTGACTGCCAACGTTTCAACTGCAATCTGACCATTCTCCGCGACTTCCACATGATGTCCTCGGGATTGTAGCAGCCCCAGTGCAACGCGGCGATTGACTTCGTTGTCCTCCACCAGAAGTATTTGTCGCGGTATCACCGCCGCCCTCTGCTCCAGCTTTGGTGGCTGTGGCATTTCCCTCGTAGACTGTCCGAATTGACGCAACACTTCGTCGAGCAATTCCGATGCGATCACGGGCTTCTTCATGAACCGACCAATCCCGTGCCGCTCACAAAGCTCCGGATCAACCGGAACTGAGCCGGACGAAATCATGATGATTGGACAGGCTACTTGGCCGCTGCGTTGCAAACTATCTGCCAATTGAAAGCCATCCTCGCCGGGCATGTGATGGTCGAGCAAAATGAGGTGAATTGGCTGCTGCGACTCGGCAGCGGATGCGATGGCCGTCCGGGCCGCAGCGGCCGACTCCACTAAGACGGGCCGCATGTGCCAGTACTGAAGCAGCTCGTTCAAGATTCGGCGATTGGTGGAATTGTCGTCGACGACCAAAACTGAGAGGTCTTGCAATGAACGGAGTTCCGCTGGTGGATACGCTTGTTGAGTCGTGGAAACATCAAATTCGGCAGTGAATCGAAAGGTTGAACCCTGGCCGACTTCACTTTCCAGCCACATTCGACCATGCATCATCTCCACAAGCTGACGTGAGATGGTTAGTCCCAGGCCGGTCCCGCCGAAACGCCGGGTCGTCGACGATTCGGCCTGTTCGAAGGGACTAAATATTTGTTCTAACTTATCGGGTGCAATGCCAATTCCCGTATCCCTGACCGAGAACTGCAGTCGCACCGAGTCTGAGGAGATCGAGTCGGCAGCCACATTGACGTAAATCTCTCCCGCTTCGGTGAATTTGACCGCATTGCCGAGCAGATTCACCAACACCTGTTGAAGTCGCCCAGGGTCTCCCATCAAATGATCAGGGATTTCTGGGGCCACGCGGCAGGCAACCTCCAATCCCTTCTCGGCTGCTCGCAAAGAAACCATCTGTGAAGCGCGGACCACACATTCCGACAGACGAAAGGGCACTCGTTCCAATTCGAGTTTGCCGGCTTCGATTTTCGACAAATCCAGAATGTCGTTCAACAGGCGGAGCAAGACGTGCGCGGATTCATCCACCGTTTGGAGGTACTCACGCTGATTCGAACGCAGTTCAGTTTGAGCCAATAACTGCGACATGCCGATGATGCCATTCATGGGAGTGCGAATTTCGTGGCTCATATTCGCTAGGAACGAACTCTTCGCGCGGCTGGAGGATTCGGCGGCTTCTTTGGCTTGACGCATTGCCTCAAGCGCCTGCTTCTGGTCGGTGATGTCGAGGATTCCACAGATCACCGCTTGACCTTCGGCGGTCTCGATGTGCTTGAGTCCGACTCTGACCGGGAACTCGGTGCCGTCCTTGCGCGCCGCGAGCAGCTCGATATCCGTTCGCATGCCAGTCTGTTCCGGTGCGGAAAAAAGCCTCTCCCTGCGCGCGGGATGCTTTCTTCTCAACCGCAGCGGCACGAGTACCTCGGTCGCTTTGCCGATCAACTCGGCTTCGGCATACCCGAACAAACTTAAGCATCGAGAATTCAACATTAGAATGCGACCGTCGCGATTTGCCATCAGCAACGCGACCGGCGATGCTTCGACAGCCAGACGAAATCGCTTGCGCAACCGATGTTCTTCCGTCACGTCCGTAATGGAGCCCGCCATTCGCGTCGCTGTGCCATCATCATCCCAGATTGCTTGGCCGCGCGCACGAAACCAACAGTAGTCGCCCGACTTGGCTAAGAGTCGATATTGGACATCGTATGGTTTGTGGCTTTTAAGATGCTCATCTAATGCAGCTATGATCCGGTCGTGATCATCCGGATGAAGTTTGGATTCGAACGACTCGAAGACATTCGGAAACTCGTCGTCCGCATAACCAACTAGCTCCTTAAATCTCGGCGAATAGAATACTTCGTTGGTCACGACATTCCAGTCCCACAGTCCATCCGTCGATCCGCGTACTGCCAGTTCAAAACGCTCCTCGACAGCGCGCAACTTTGCGGTCCGCTCGTTGACGGCCTGGTCCAGCGTCGCATTGCTGGCACGGAGTTGCTGGACAAATTGATCGCGCTCGGCAGTAACTCGATTGAACCTTATCACGTTCGCCAGGATGATCGCCCCTCCCACCAATGCCAGACATCCCATGAGCAGCGATGACCCCAGCAAATTCTGGCGAGCACTGGCTTGGATATGCGCGAGCGGCAATTCGATTTCCAGCACCCCCCGAACATCCCCGACCTTCCATCCGTGCCGAGGCGTATCGGGATGCTCATTGTGGCACTGAATACAGCTAGCTTGCATCCGATCCGCGACTGCGTATCGCAGCCCTGGACCATTCGCAGTTTCCACGATGCCGTAGACCGGAGTATCTGGGTCAGCATTCAACTTTTCCCATGCTTGTTTCTGAAATTCATCTCGCAGTCCTCCCTCGGCTTCGCGCCACTTGAACGGATAAGGACTATAGAGTCGCGCGCGTCCACCACCGTTAGCTATCCCAATGCGGTCGGCAATTAAAAAAGTTAGCGTAGCCGGCAACGGAATTGCATGATCATTCTTGTCGTAGTCGTGCGTGACCTCGATGCCGTGTGGGCTGACTACGTTGACCACGTTATCGGAGTAGACAGTGCGAATGGCAGTCAAGGCGTCGACTTGCATTTTCGCGGCTTGAATCGCGGCCGACTCAATCAATTTGTTCATCATTCTTGTACGCTGCCACTGGACCGCGACAATAGCCACGATGAAGAATGCGATCAACAGGCCGACGACGCCGTTGATGTGAAAGCGGCTTCCGGCTGAAGGTGAGTGAGGTGGATGATCCGTTAGCACGGTGGAGTTGTTGGCGACCATTAAATTATTGTAAGCGAAGCGCGAGCCATGGAGGGCACAGTTCCGGAATAAATCGCGTAACGCTCCATGCCCATGGACTCACCGCATAACGATTTCAAGTCTCGATTTACAAAGTTGAAACCGACCACGATTCGGTTAGTGGAAGAACGACCCTGATTGCGATACAATGCGAGTAAGATCGCCTGCGGTTGCGAATCTAGGCGGGCGTCGACGTTGGCAATTTACATACGAATGAGCGTGCCGATGAAAGTCTTAATTGCGGATGATGACTTGGTCTCACGTCGCTTGCTGCAAAGCTATTTGCAGAAGTGGGACTATGAAGTCACTGTGGCCAAAGATGGAGACGAAGCCTGGAGGTTATACCAAGAGAACGAATTTCCCTTGATCCTCTGTGACTGGATGATGCCTGGGATCGACGGGCCCGACCTGATCCGGAAAATCCGCGCCGGCAGTAAGCCTGGATACGTGTATATCATTCTGCTTACCGGACGATCCAGCAAAGGGGATCTGGTCGAAGGAATGCAGTCGGGCGCAGACGATTTTGTAAGCAAGCCGTTTGATCATGATGAATTGCGGATGCGACTTCGCGCAGGCGAGCGGATCATCAATTTGGAACACTCGCTTCGCGATGCGCTCGCGGCACTGGCTGCCAAGGAGTCACAAGCATGAACGCGATTGGAACGCCGGCTGCACCCGATGAAGCGGGGCCGCAGCCAAAAGCGCTACGCATCAACTTGGATCGCCAACGCTACGGGACCTTTGCGGAGATCGGAGCTGGCCAAGAGGTGGTCCGCTGGTTCTTTCGTGTGGGCGGTGCGGCTGGAACGATTGCAAAAAGCATTTCCGCTTATGACATGACCGTCAGCGATACCTATTACGGCAGTTGTCAGCGGTACGTTTGTCGCGCGCGGCTGCACAGCATGTTGGATAGCGAATACCAAAGTCTACTTGGGCAGCTTGCCCAGGCTCGCGGCGATACGACTGCTTTCTTTGTGTTCGCCGACACGGTTTCCGCGAGAAACTATCAAGGCACCAACGAGTGCCACGGCTGGATGGGAATCAAGTTCCAGGCATACCCGAAAGATGATGCCAGTCAAGTCATCATTCATGTGAGAATGTTGGATGCCGACAATGCCTTGCAGCAAGAAGCGCTGGGAGTCGTGGGGGTCAACCTCGTCTATGCCGCGTGCTATTTGCAGCAAGACGCCGACAGATTTCTTGGGTCGCTGCTGGACGGCTTGAGCGTCAATCGCATCGAGATTGACATGATCGAGTTTTCGGGGATCGCGTTTCGTCAGTTTGACAATCGCGTTATGAGCCTCAAACTGGTGCAGTTGAAACTTAGCCGTGCCGCCATGTTCGCCGCCGACGGCGCGGTGCTACAGCCGGCGGAAGTGCTCTACAAGAAGTCAATTTTGGTTGAACGTGGTAGTTTTCGACCCGTGACCCATGTGAACATCGATATGTTGCGCTGCGCTCTGGAAAATTTCTCCGCCGAGCCGGGTGTCAGCCAAGACAACATCGTCTGTCTGATGGAGATCACCATGAATAACCTACTCAACAGTGGTGAAGTGGACTATCGTGACTTTCTGGCCCGAGTGGACCTGCTGGCCGCCGAGGGAATGACGGTACTGATCTCAGACTACTTCGAGTACTATCGCTTGGCTGCCTACCTCGCCCACTACACGCGAGCCCGGATTGGCATCACCATGGGTATTGCGAGCTTGCGCGAGCTGTTTGACGAGAAGTACTACACTCAGCTCCAAGGTGGCATTCTGGAATCTTTTGGGCGACTGTTCAAGAACGACTTGAAGCTGTACATCTATCCACTTTTGGATGTCGAGAGTGGCGACCTGACCGCCGTGCAGAATTTAACCATCGCCCCAGAACTTCGTAAGCTCTACGAGTACTTGGTGGAACGTGGGCGGATCGAGCAGTTGAGCAATTTCAACGAGGCCCATCTTTCAATTTTTTCCCGCGACGTGCTCAAGAAAATTGAGAAACGCGATGCAACTTGGGAGGCGATGGTTCCCCAGGAAGTTACCGAGATAATCAAACAGCGCGGTTATTTCGGTTTTCGCCGCGACTAGTCTCCCCCATGTCCCTGTCGAGCAGTTAGCCTTCACTCTCTTCCAAATAGTTACTGTGAATACTTTCAAGGAGCGTTTTAAAATGCGAGCGATCAAACTAGCGGCCGTATTTATGAGTTGTCACTTGTGCCTGTGTTCCATCGCCATGGCCGTAGAACCAAAAGATTTAGTCGGGAGTTTCAAATCAAAAGTCACTGAACCGGATGGCTCAAAGTATGAGGGAACTTGTGAGATTACACACTCGACACGTCGCACGCTTCAGCTAGTCTGGCACTATGGAAAAAAAACATCCGTGGGAATTGGGAAATTGAAAGATGACATACTTACGGTTGAATACGAAGGCGCAATTGCCAATAGAGAGGGCACCGCTCGATACGAAATCAAATCGGCTGATCGGCTAGCAGGGAAGTTTAAACGCAAAGGTACGAAAGGAACTGGTACGGAACTTCTGATTCGCGAATAGTCTCTGTTTGCATGATCCAATCCCTAACTAGCCCGTGGTCTAGCGTTGGTCGGATCTCCTGGATTTGAGCCGCAGCGGATGTTTTCGTATAGATCCCGAAGCTGGCAAAGGGCCACACGGTCGCAAAGGCCGTTAGTCCGATGCGCGTTCCGACTCGTTTACATCAGAAACGCTCTCGCAGAGAACCCTATTTATTTGCGAGAGGAAGCGAAGTCAGAGCTCCCCCACCTGAATCGACACATGAACGTGGTTGGCATCACTACAAGTCGGTCGTACCTCGCACACTCATGCTAAACTCCCCGTACAACTGGAGCCACATCCGGCGGTGCATCCATAGCAATGATTGGCCGTCTGAATCGTACGATCGACTAGATCAGAATCACGAACTTCAGAGATATGTAGTCGGCGTGCCGATTCGTGCAACGGCAAGTCAAGCATTTGATTGAAATCGCAGTCGTACAGGTATCCGTTCCAATCGACGGACACCAGCGAGCGGCACATTAGATCGTTGACAGTCAGCGGATTGAAGGCGTCAATCAATTTCTGCATATAGACCTCGTACTTCTCCTGTCGCAGTAGGTCGTGCAAAAATCGACTCACCGGCATATTCGTAATCGTATACAACCGGTTGAAAGAGATTGAATAACGAGCGTTTAGCTGCTCGCGGTAAGCCTGTTCCAGCTTGGTTTGTTCTGGAGGGAGTCCAGTGCCGACTGGGTTGTAAACCAAATCGAGTTTCAATCCGGAATCTGGATGTCCATAGCCAAGTTCATTGAGAGTGCGTATGGCTTGGACCGACTTCACGAATACTCCATCGCCTCGTTGAGCGTCACAGTTTTCCTCTAAATAGCAAGGCAGCGACGCGACAACGTTTACGCGATGGTCCGCCAGGAATTCCGGCAAGTAGATAAATCCTTTGGCCAGCAATATGGTGAGATTGCAGCGATCGATGACATTCTTGCCGAGGGCAGTCGCGTGTTCGACCAATGAGCGAAAGTTAGGATTCATCTCGGGAGCACCGCCGGTGATATCCAGCGTTTCCACCTGAGATTGCGACAAGAAGTCGATCACCTGCTCTGCGGTCTCTTTTGACATGCTCTCCCGACGGTCCGGCCCGGCATCTACGTGGCAGTGCGTACACGTCTGATTGCAAATCTTACCGACATTAATCTGCAGCGTATCGAGGCGAGTGCGTTGTAGGCTATCCGAACCCAGTTCGGCGAGACTTTGCTGGAATCTTCCCGACTTGACGCGTGCAGGATCGCCCAGCACTAACAATTGTTGGGCAGGCGAGGCCAATGCGTGTCCTTCGCGCTGAAGCGTTTTCAAAATCATCGCAGTTCCATTCTGATGTTCGAGGCCTGACAGCTTGGTTTCGCTCCAAGCAGTTTATAATGCCTTTGACTGTTACCGCATTGTAAGCGTTGATCCAAAATGCAAGCTGCCTGCGGACCTGGCCTTACACGCAAATATCAAAAACAGTTTTTGGCCCGGCTGAAGGAAATCTTGTAAGGAAGCCAACCGTTGTCCGACGTGATAGTACACAAGACGGAACTTCCCAAACGTTTGGGCGTCATCGGCGCAGGCCCCGTAGGATGTGAGATGGCACAGACGTACGCGCAACTTGGATCTGAAGTATTTGTGGTCGAATCGGAACACGGCATTCTGCCTCGCGAAGACCGCGATGCTGCCGAGATCGT
>CAKQNH010000018.1 GCA_934255105.1 uncultured Pirellulaceae bacterium | reverse complement strand
GGTGTAGATCCACTGAATCGGCACCTCCTCCAGTTCTCCCATGACCACGGCGCGCATCATTCGCAGCTTAGTGGAGGTGACCTTCTCGGACGATTCTAAAAACTCTCCAAAGCCTTTGCCCAGCAGCATCTTAATGTCCGCCTGCAAGCCTTCAATAGTCAATTGCTGGCCGGGCTCCAGTTCGGCCAAACGGCTGACCGAGCACTGGGCGATGACAGTGTTGTTTTCGACCATCCGGAGTATCGACTCCTCGGGCGAGTCGCGATGGATGTGCCACCGCCGGTCGGCGAGCATCGAATAGCGGCCGGCCGTCGATTTAAGATGCACCAACCAACGGCCTGCATCTTCAGTCGCCGCAAGCTTGCGCAGGTCCTCCGCCGTGATGTTAACTTTGGCATCCGACTCTTCGCGAATCAAACGCACGCGAGCCGTTATGTCGAAACCAGGCTCTGCCTGGCTGACCTGCCGCACCTCCTTGATCACCACTCCCAGCCACGTTACCAGTGCGCACTGGCTGGCCAGTTTAACTTGGAAATTCCCATCGATTTCCAATCGCGTGGGTACGCTATTAGCCGTGGCGTCCAGCTCGCCTTTGAGCAGCACCGTGGCGATTCCATTTTCCACTTTGGAAATATTCGCTGTCAGGGTTGAATTGTGCACAGCGTCTAGGTTGAATAACCGCTGCGCGTCGTCGGTGCTGATCGACCACTTTGAATCGGCTCGCGCGGGCTCTAGCGGTAGCAGCAACTCCAGCGAAGACGAATCGACGGGCGAGTGCAGCAACTGCACCTCGCGACTACTGAGTGGTTGAGTTTCGCAGTACTCCTGCCACAGACCTTTGTGCGGGAGCAAGCGAGTCTCCGCGCAGGCGGGGCGGAGCTTGTTGTTTGACGACTTGCCGGAAACCCAGTTCTCCGCCTGAGCCTCGTTGTAGCGTCGTGCGGCCGCTGATGCGATCGAAACTTGCCCACCCGCCTTGCCAGTTAATGCAATTCGCTCGAAGTAGTCGAGAGTCGACTTGCCTTTGACCACGATGGGCTGCTGGGCATCGGCTGATTGCTCCTGTGGCTTCGATTCTTCTTCATTGAGGCGCAGGCTGCCGGAGAGTTCTAGCACGATTTTGGTGCGGGTGCTAAGGTCCAGCGCGCCGCTGGGCTGCACGATCAGCACCTTGCTCGTAGGGGCGTTTGCCGATCTGGCAGGGGCGGTCGGCGAGCCGCCTTGGGCGCGAGCGACACCTGCTCCCAGCGATGCGCACAGTCCAGTGGACAGCCCTTGGACGAACTGGCGGCGAGAGAGCCACTGTGAACATGGCGAGAAAAGTAGCTGGTTACGCAGGCGCTGGGTCATTAGGTCACTCCGTGGGTCGTCAGACGCAGTGTCATCGATGCGGGTGGCACGCGGCATCTAGGGACCTGCGGCACCACCCGCCTACTCTACTAATCTTCGGCATGTGCGACCCTTAATATCAGCCAACTCGCGCCAAATGGTGCAACTCGAATGTCTCAAAGCAAGGCAGGCGGTTGTCACATTTTCAGACACTTCGGACAAATTTACAAAAAACCGCCCCGCAGGCCTTGACTCCCAGAAAGCAGGAAAACGACATAACGTTATATTTATCAATGACTTACATCGATTCCGAAAAAACTAATCCCAACTGTCGAACTTATGGCCCCTGTTTTGCATCTATGTAACTAACGACACAATCATGACAGCGAGGGGTTCGTAAGAAGACCTAGCTGCGACGCACTACCAACGCAAATTTGTTTGATTGCCACGGTCATGAAGACGGCAGTCCATGATAGATTGGTAGCGATGCAGCGGAGATCAGCGAACAATGCTTAGTGGTTGGCGGCTTTTTTGCAGGATCCCAGGATGGGATTCATGCCCAGCCGCGTGTGAGTGTTGGCGGTCGGAAACCGCAGGGAATGGATTTGACACTCACGCGCATGCAGGGAAAGGTATTGACCGATGCATCACGATTACCGCATCGCTTTGATTCGAGAACTACGCGACCATCAAGTACGCTACGCACCGCGCGGCAAACGGCTGGAACAAGCCGAGAGGGCCGAGCGCCTGCTAGGCGAGCTGGATATGGTGCGCGAGTATCCATACGAGTTCATTTATTTCCGCGTGACCGATTATCGGCCGGAGGAAAACTGTCGCAAGTTGGTGCGGGGTGAGGATGCTGCGCACGACTTAAGGCTGTTCGTCGAAGATGTCACCGACTCGCTCAACCTGCGCGTCGAAGAGATCCAAGAGCCAGTTCACACGGTGGAAGACTTGAGCCGCATGTTCAACGTATCCACCAAGACGATCTCGCGGTGGCGCGATCAAGGCTTGGTCAGCCGTCGCTTTGTCCGCGATGGGCGCAAGCGCGTCGGCTTTTTGCACAGCAGTGTCGAACGTTTCGTAGCCCGGCACCGCGATCGTGTTAGCCGTGGCGAACGGTTTAGCCAACTTTCAGCCGACGAGCGGACAGAGATCATTGAGCGGTCGCGTCGAGCGGCCGCCGATGGAGCCAATTTGTCAGAGGTGGCACGTCAAGTCGCGGCGGCTTTGGGTCGTAGCGTAGAGACCATTCGTTACACGCTCAAAAACCACGATCGGAAAAACCCTGAGCTGGCGGTCTTCCCAGACTTCCGCCCCAGCCTTTCCGAAGCGGACAAAGCGGCCATTTATGCGCAGTATCAGCGAAGATCAGGCATCAGCCAATTGACTCGCCAGTACTCGCGGACGCGCAGCACGATCGTGCGGATCATCAACGAACAGCGCGCAGCAGAGATTATGCTGTTGCCGCTCGACTTCATCCCCAATGAGCTCTTCGCCACAGCCAACGAAAACGCTGAGCAGGAGATTTTGGGTGAAACCCCTGAGGCGATCATTCCGCCGCGCAATGTTGCCGCCCCCAGCGGTCTACCGACATACTTGGCGTCGCTGTACGACGTGCAGTTGCTCACTCGCGAACAAGAGTACCACCTGTTTCGGCAGATGAACTACTTGAAGTTCAAGGCCGATGCGCTGCGTCAGCAATTGAATCCAGCCGCCCCGTCGGTAGGCATCATGGATGAGATCGACGCGCTGTATCAACGGGTGGTCGATGTCAAGAACAAAATAGTGCAAGCCAACTTGCGACTGGTGGTCTCGATCTCCAAGCGTCACATGAAGAGTTCGGATGATTTCTTCGGCTTGGTCAGCGATGGCAACATGTCGCTGTTTCGCGCTGTAGAGAAGTTCGATTATTCGCGTGGCAATAAATTCAGCACGTATGCCAGTTGGGCCATCATGAAGAATTTTGCGCGGTCGATACCCGGCGAGTTCAAGCACAACGATCGCTTCCGCACCACGGGCGAAGAATTGTTTATGGCTCACGAAGATAACCGCATCAATCACTTCGCTGCGGAGATTGCACAGAAAACGCGCGAGAAGCAGATCAACCGCATCTTGCATCGCCTCGATCAGCGGGAGCAGCAAATCATCATTCGCCGCTTTGGGCTGGATCATACCCAGGAACCGCTAACGCTTAAGGAAGTGGGGGCTGAGTTGGGCGTGACCAAGGAGCGCATTCGCCAGTTGGAGGCTCGTGCGCTGAGCAAACTCCGCGAGGCTGCTAGCTTTGAGAAGATTGAACTTCCCGACTAAACTGCTTGATTCGTCGGGCTGGTTAGAACCGCAGAACGGGCACTCCTGCCCGTTTGATAGGTAGAACGGGCACTCCTGCCCGTTTGAGAGCTAGAACGGGCACTCCCGCCTTTTTATACCCCACAAGTCATTGCCTGCCCATGCGAATCGCACCCCTGCCCGCGCAGCGGGAGGGGTCGAGCCTAGGCGAGGGGGAGGGCGGAAACGGATTAACGGATTGCACAGATGTAGATTGCGCTTGCTCTGGTATGTCCCCTCTCCCTCGCTTAGGCTCGACCTCTCCCAAGGAGAGAGGAACCAGTGCGAGCAGACCTAGGGAATGGAAGAATGGCACAACCAGCTAGCAATCCCCAAGGGGAGAGGAACCAGTGCGAGCAGACCTAGGGAATGGAAGAATGGCACAACCAGCTAGCAATCCCCAAGGGGAGAGGAGCCAGTGCGCGCAGAGCTAGTGCAAGAAGTTCGATAGGGAACAAGAAGTTCAATAGGGAAAAGGCTCGCGAAAATTGTGGGGGATAACGAGGGCAGCCTTAACCGGTGGCTGTATCTCTACTTCGGCGTCTGCCTTATTTGGCTGGGGCGGCTTGGGAGTCAAGATGAGCTTATCCCCCTCGATTTCGAGTCTCTCAAACTTATCGACTAACTTAGCGAACTCAGGGTTTTTGTTCACCTCCTTGGCCACGTTTTGCTCTCGTAGATTGTTCATCAAGGCTTCGGGCACCGCATACCCATTGACTTCGGCGCTGTCGAGTGTGACGACCAATTCCCCTTCTTTTAACGATGCATTGACGCTTACTGAGCCATTAAAATAGCGTCCTTCTGCACCATAGAAAGCGTCGGCCGGGAAGCTCACCTCGGCTTGGATTATCCCGTCTTTGATGGTCACGAAGACTCGGCCACGCAGTTGCTCCTCCTGGCTGATCAATGCGTTGAGATCATCGGAGTTGAGCACCAGCGGCTCGATAGCCTCCCCCTGCTCTACCGTCTCTTGAAACGTTTCGACGCGTGTCTCGAGTTCCTGCAACTCTTCGGGACTGAGCTCGACCACGGGCAACTGCCGGGCTTTTGGCGAGGTGAACCGCCCGATCTGCTGTTTGTAGAGGCGGTAGGTGCCGAACCCGGCCACTACTACCAGCACGAGCAGCAGCAGCATGCTTCCCAGACAACCGCCCCACAGGCATCCCCACGGGAAAGATTTGTCCGGCGGCAGCACCTGGCCTGGCCCGCGACGGGGATCGAACACCGGAGGATCCGTGGGTGGAGATTGGTACGGTGAAGGGGCGCGCGGCAATGCGTCAAAAACTCCTGGGTCTACAGGGTCTCCTGAGTCTACAGGGGGCCGGCTCACAGGCACCATCCTTTTCTGGTGAACGGAAGATCCAATGGATGCTTTATCAATTTTTCTCCAGAGCAGCCAGCACTCCGTCGAGAACAAGGCGGCGATCCGCCAGCGTGCCACTGGCTAACGCTAGGCCATCGTTGCCACGCAATATAATTTGGTACACCTGAGCCAATTCATGGTCTGAGAGCAGGTCCATAGAGTGATACAAGCGAGCTTCGAAAAGTTTCGTTAGGTTATTCACTTGTGGATCGACCAGTAGCTGGCGAATGCGATCCTGAGCATGCTCTGGCTTGAGCGGTGGCAAATCGATCAGAGCTGCCTTTTCATCGAAGCCAGCGAAAATGCGATCGATATTCTTGCTCAGAGAATTATTTTCAATGCCGCGCAGTTTGTCCTTCTCTATATCGATGTTCTCTAGCGGGCTGGTGCTAGCGACGTTCTTGCCATCGCGTCCCATGAATCGTAGACGCGTGGTGTTTTCGATCAAATTGCCACGCCGCTTATGAGTCACTTTGACCTCGAACAAGAACAGGCCATCATATCCCTGGTCGGCCGTTTGTTGCATCAGTTCAGCCTGAGTTCCGGTGCCGATGTAAACCAGGCCAGGAGTAACGACCATTCCCTTGGTTATCGGCTTGCTAGCGGTTGCAGCGGGGCCAGCTCCACCGTCCCCAGCTCCACCATAGTCAGCTCCGCCCCCGGCTCCACCGTCTGCTCCACCCAGGTAAGCGCCACCGTCCATACCTTCCATACCGCCGCCTGCATAAGGATCCATCATCCCCATAGAGTTCATGCCGCTATTGGTTGAAGTGGATGGCGCCGCGGGTTGGATGTCTTTGAAAGGGGTGCCCAGTCGCCCCTCCATCCAGCGGCTTTCGAAGCTGGTCACCAGCGCGGCACCAAAGTCTCCGGTGAGCTGCTGCAGGGTGCGTTCGGGTGGCGTCCCAGCGTTGCGTCCGTCCGCGCTCGCCATTCCCGCACCGCCGTCGCCACCGCCGCTACCGCCAGACTGGGAAACGCCGATGGGCTTGAGGTCCTTGATGCCCTCTGGGGCATCCAAGGTGACTCCTACGGCAAAGCGGAGAACTAGAGTTGGGCGTAGGCCGAGCGTGGACCAGCGCGTCTGTGACAGCGTCTCGGCGGCCACATCCTCGTCGGCGGCGATTGCCTGAGCGTACAGCAGATTCACGGCCTGAGCTTCTTTGCCAGTGCTAAATGCATATTCGGCTTGCGACAAATAATCGCGATCTTCCAACGGTACAAAGTCGGCCTTAATCAACGCGCTTTTGATCCAGGCCTGGGCGGCCGCCTGTTGTTTGACATCGGGGCGACGTTGCACACTCGGTGGCGGCATTTGGCCGCTTTCGAGTTGAGTAAGTACAGCGTGCCAAGTAATCGCATTTCCGGTGTGGGCCAAGTCGTCGGTCAAGACGTCCAGTCGAGTGTCCCCCTTGGTATCTCGTGGACCATGGCAATTGATGCAATTGGTGCGCACGAACTGGATAGCCGCCGCGAATTGCGGCGCGGCATTGCTCATCATGCTGCCGCCATAGTCCATGCCCCCCCCCGCGTCATCCGCGCCCGCATAGTCGTTCATCGACATATCAGCGCCCATCATGTCAGCGTCCATCGACATATCTGCACCCCCTCCTTCGTCGACCATAGCGTCTGCCCCACCGTATGCCGCCTCCTCGCTACGCTCACTCGCCGCATAAGTTCCGCCTCCATAGGCTTGCGATCCACCGCCGGCCGCCTGGTTCTGCGAGTCCTCCCTGGCCTCGTCCTCCATAGCTGGAGCCGCAGCAACTGGAGCGGATGCGACCGGCTCGGGCTCGGAACCTCCACAGCCCAGCAGCCAGGGAACTGACAGCGCAAGCAGTCCTAGCCCAAGAGGGTAACTCAACAGGCCGAGTCGTTTCGTAGAAATTGGTAGCGACATTATCAGGAGCCTTTGAATTTAAGTGGCGTAAGCTTCAAGTTTGCGAAGCAGGTGGTGTAAGCCTCCCGCTTGCGAACCAAGCGACGTAAGCTTCCAGCTTGCCGCCCAATGCATCTAATTTTCTTGTCTAACTGAGCCGCCGGCATTAGCCTCGGGTCTCGCGTATAGCAGGGGGGGCGAGACGCACGCAGCTAGCGCGATGTCAGCTCACAAACACGGCGCATTGAGCTTGCGCCACGTGCTGCCTCTCCATTATGTCTGTTGATGTGTTGAATGTCGAGCTTCAACGGCTAATATAGTAAGCTGAATCCATCCGCGTTCTTAGCCGGCGTGCCGGTACGCGGTGCGTTGGTTTGTGGGCTCTCGCACTCGCCCACTTCCCCCTCCTGGCACTTTATTTACCCGCAGAGATTGATCGCCATGTCTCGGAATCTATCTTGTTTCTTGATGCTATTGATTCCCGCCTGTTTAGCCTCTTGGGCGTGCGGACAAGAGGGGACGATTGCGATTCCTCGGGCTCAAACCGCACCTCCGGGGCCGCCGCTATCGCCATCAGAAGCTCTGGCCAAAATGCAGGTGCCCGAGGGTTTTCGAGTCGAACTGGTAGCCTCCGAGCCCGACCTGGTCAATCCAGTCGCCATGGCATTTGATGAGCGCGGACGCATCTGGGTAACGGAGAGTTTCGAATACCCACGGCACGAGGCTGGCCTGGGGCGCGATCGCATCAAAATCCTGGAAGACACCAACGGCGACGGGCGCGCCGATTCAGTGAAAATCTTCGCAGAGGGCCTCAACATACCATCGGGAATCGCCATTGGCCACGGTGGCGTTTGGGTAGCCAACGCGCCTGACATCCTGTTCATGCAGGATACCGACGGCGATGACCGAGCGGATAAGATCGAAGTTGTCGTCACGGGTTTTGGGCGCATCGACACGCACGAACTGCCCAACAGTCTGACCTGGGGCCCCGACGGCGCGCTATACGGACTCAACGGCGTCTTCAATCCATCGCGAGTCGAAAGCGATGGCAAGGTCTTCGAATTCACTTGTGCCATGTTCCGCATCGACCCCAAGACTCGCAAATTCGATTTGTTTTGCCAAGGGACCAGCAATCCTTGGGGCATCGCATTTGATCCACAGGGGCATGCGTTCATCAGCGCCTGTGTGATCGATCACTTATGGCACTTGACCGAGACGGGCTATTACCATCGCCAGGGCGGCCCCTACCCACCCAACACTTGGAAGATTGAATCGATCGTAGATCACAAACATCAGATGGCGGCCTACTGCGGCTTGACCTATTTCGATTCACCGGCATTCCCGGCCGAGTACCGCGACCGACTGATGATGGGCAATATCCACGGCAATTGTCTCAATGTGGACCGACTCGAGCGTCGTGGATCGACCTACCGTGGAATTGGCGAAAAGGACTTCCTGAGCGCCCATGACGCATGGTTCATGCCCGTGGTGCAGAAGGTGGGCCCCGACGGTTGCTTGTATGTGCTGGACTGGTACGATCGCTACCACTGCTACCAGGATGCCATGGCCGACCCCCAGGGAGTCGATCGCGGCCACGGTCGACTGTATCGTGTCGTTCACGAAGCCACCGGACGCCCCGCTACCGTTTCACTCGCCGGCGCTACGCCCGACGAATTGGTCAAACACTTGAGCGATGGCAGCGTCTACATTCGCGAAACGGCCCAGCGACTGCTTGCGGAACAGGATTGCCAAGGCGTGGTGCCACAACTGGAAGCCATCGTGCTGGATGCGTCCGCCGACCACAAGACGCGCATGCACGCCCTGTGGTCGCTGGTGGGAGGCAAGGCGGTATCGATTGAATTGGCTACCAAACTACTGGCGGACAGCGATGCGACCATACGCGGTTGGGGCGTGCGAGCTGTTGGCAATCTGCTGCCAGAAAATGCTGAACTAGCCGCAGCATGTGCCAAGCTGGCCAAAGATGCTTCACCCGACGTACAGCTCCAAGTTGCGATAGCGGCTGCCAAGCTGCAGCACATCGATCGCCTTCAGTGCTGGGTCAACATTCTAGCGACCTGCGGCGACGATCCATTATTGCCAAACATTGTGTGGCAGAACCTGCACCCCAGTTTGCCTGATGCCAGCGATCGACTTTTGGAGTTGGTCGCCGACGTCGATTTGGAACAAGCTCCCGGCCTAGCCGCGATACTCTCGCACGTGGCCGAAAAACTGCAGCAATAGAAAATATGCAGCAATGTTTGAGCAGCCCGTGCGTAGCGGAAAAGCAACCTGCTACGACAAGTCGCAGCAGTCCAAAGAGCACGACTTTAGATCAAGAAATCAACTAACGTCGAACGCTCACCGCTCTGCGACTAGTGCCTATTTGACAGCGCGCTGCGCATGTTTTGCATGCTCTGCTGCGCGATCGTCTCAATGCCCGGTTCGTAGTCAAACACTTCGACACTCACCCAGCCTTGGTAATCCACCTCGCGCAGGGCGTCGAAAATAGGCTTGAAATCGACGTCGCCCATACCTGGCCCGAGCAGGTTGGGATCGTTGGCGTGGAAGTGAACTAGGTGCTGGGCATTGGCGCGAATCACATCGGCGATGGGTGGGCCTTCGCTGCTCATCGCTTTCACATCCAAATGCAGTTGCACCAGTGGCGAATCGATTTTATCGATGACCTCGACCACTTGGGCTGCATGATTCCAGAAGTTGCCTTCACCGGGCCCCAGCGGCTCGAGCGCCAGGGTGACTTGGTGTTTTTCGAGCGCAGGCAGAAGTTGTTCTAACACGCTGCACGCATTGTCGGCGGCCTGAGCGTGCGTCATGTCGCTCGGGAAATTGCGCTGCACCGGAGAGCCCAGGACCATGATCGACCCGCCTAGATCGCGACAGAGGGCGGCCAACTGGCCTAGGTAGTCACTCGTGCGGCTGCGGACCTGAGCATCATGGGTCGTCAAATGATATCCCTCAGTCTTGGCCAGCAGCCAGTGCAAACCGACCACGTCAATTCCGAACTGGGAGATTTGCTGAGCCAATTGGCTGCGGCGATCGGCGGAGAGCTGCACCGGGTGCTCACCCAGGGTAAAGGGGGCAATCTCCCAGCCTGTATAACCACATTCGCGCGTCAGTTCGAGTGCGCGCTCCCATGGCCAATCTTGAAACAGTTCGTTGCAAATTGCGAAACGCATTGCGGCTAACCTCGTGAGCGGACTCTGGCTGAAAAGCGAATAGGGCTGGTTTTCCCATTTCGCGAGTAGCGTATTATAGACATTCGCGGGGTGCCTGAAAGCCAGGCTGGTAGCCCCTGTCCGCCCGACCACTACTTGCCCAGTCAGAGCGTCCATGAGTTTAGAACTGAACCGATCATCGCTCCGTGCAAAGATGCTAGCTCGGGATTTGATTACCGATCCACTGACGTGGGAGCAAATCGCGCATGCGCACACCCCGATCGAGCTGGAAGTAGGCTCGGGCAAAGGCATGTTCCTGCTAGCCGCAGCCGCCGAACGACCACAGCATACATTCTTGGGCGTTGAGCTGCTTGCGAAATTTGCGAACCGCGCCGCCGATCGCTTGGCCAGACGCCAACTGACAAATGTGCATATGCTGCGCGGCGATGCGCAGAAGTTCTTAGCCCAGGTGGTCCCTGATCAAAGCGTAATAGCCGTGCATGTCTATTTCCCCGATCCGTGGTGGCGCAATAAGCACAAGAGACGGCGCGTATTAAACGAGCAGGTGGTACAGGATATCGAGCGCAGCCTGGCAGCCGGCGGCAAGCTTCACTTCTGGACCGACGCACTGGACTACTACGAACACATCTGTGGCCTCATTATGGACACTACCAGGCTTGCTGGTCCAAGCTACGTTCCTCAACGTGCAGCCGAGCATTCAATGGACTACACCACACATTTCGAACGTCTCGCGCGAACCCAAGGGCAACCCGTCTACCGAGCGATATTTACTAAACTGTGATTGGGCTAGCCCAGATTGTAAGCCTTGCGCGCTAGCGTAGGTTCTCGAAGGTGTAAACTATGGTTCAACGCTAGGTCGTCGAGCGCGACGACGTAGAGAACCTATGCTCACGTTTCTTTTGACGAAGGAAGTTGAATCATGCGAAACCATATTCTCAATTTTGCTCGCGCCTGCATGGGCGCTGCAGTAGTCGCATGCCTGATCGGCCATACGGCTGACGCGCAGGACAAGCCTGTCCAGCAGGCGACTCAAGATACGGCGACTCAACAAACTGCCACGGCCGACCTACATGCTAAATTCCAAAAGCTGTTGACCGGCGCGAAACTGCGCGGGCAATTCACTGTCGACGGTCGGTCGCTAGATAAATTGCCTGAGGAGTTCTACGAGATCAGCAAAGTGGAGAAGTTGGCCGACGCCGACGACCTGTGGGCGCTGACGACGCGCATCAAATATGGCGACCACGACCTGGTCGTCCCCATAGCCGTAGAAGTCAAGTGGGCGGGGACTACGCCAGTTATCACGCTGGATGACCTCACCATTCCCGGTCTAGGGACCTTCAGTGCTCGCGTCCTGCTCCACAAAGACAAGTACGCGGGTACTTGGCAGCACGATTCCGCTGGCGGGCATCTGTTTGGCCACATTGAGCTGGCCGCTGCGAAATAGCCCCAGCCGGGCAAGCTAAGAGCGTGCTTCGTTAAACCGCGCGGGCGACGCCCCGCGCGCCCGTTGGAGTCCAGGCTTTAGCCGCCTCAAGCGCCTGTTGGAGTCCAGGCTTTAGCCGCCCCGCCCCGCCCCTGTTGGAGTCCAGGCTTTAGCCGCCCCGCGCCTGTTGGAGTCCAGGCTTCAGCCGCCCCGCCTCGCGCCTGTTGGAGTCCAGGCTTCAGCCGCCCCGCCCCTGTTGGAGTCCAGGCTTCAGCCGCCTCGCCCCTGTTGGAGTCCAGGCTTTAGCCGCCTCGCCCCTGTTGGAGTCCAGGCTTCAGCCGCCTCGCCCAGAGGCTGGACTTCCGCAATCCCACGTTCCCATGTTTCAGCTTAGGGCAGCGGACTACTTTGCAAGATGTTTCTCGATCAAGTCCTGGAACTGGTCGAACAAGTAGCCGCTATCGTGCGGGCCAGCGGAGGCTTCAGGGTGAAACTGCACGCCAAAAGTCAGTTGATCACTGTGCCGCACCCCGGCCACCGTGTCGTCGTTCAAATTGCGATGAGTGACCGTCAGTTCGTCGGGCAGGGAAGAGCCTTCGACAGCGAAGCCATGGTTCTGCGAGGTGATCTCGACTCGGCCGCTCTCTAAATTCAACACGGGTTGATTGCTGCCGCGGTGCCCAAACTTTAGTTTGAAAGTCTCGCCCCCAGTGGCTAAGCAGAGCAGTTGGTGCCCCAGACAGATGCCGAACATGGGCCGCTGTCCGAGCAGTTCTCGGATCGTATCGATGGCATAGCCCAGCGCCTGAGGGTCGCCGGGTCCATTGGATAAAAAGATACCATCGGGCTTTTGGTCCAGCACCTCTTTCGCGGTGGACGTACCGGGCAGAATTGTGACGCGATTGCCGCGTTCAAATAGATGCCGCGCGATGTTCAACTTCATACCATAATCCAAGCAGACCACATGCGGGCGTTTGTCGCCTGCCGAGGTGCCGGGTGTGCCTGGCGCGGTAGTCGCGGACGCCGCCAAGGTGTCTGCCTCTTGGGCGCTAGGCCCGCTGGGCGGAGGTTGTTCGAGCTGGTGCAGCGGTTCGCTCCACTGTCGCGCCCGCGTGGGGCTGACCTCGCGGACCAAGTCGCGTCCGTCCAAGCCTGGGCTGGCTTTGACTTTGGCCAACATCGATGTGGGGTCGAGATCCACGGTCGAAATGCCCCCTTTCAGCGCCCCTTTATCTCGAATGCGACGCACCAGTGCGCGCGTATCGATGCCCGCGATCGTGACGATCTTGTGCTCTCGCAAGTAGTCGCCCAATTCCTGCTTCGATCGATAATTGCTGGCCAAACGACTCTCGGCCCGCACGATGAAGCCAGCCAAACGAGGCTTGTCGCTTTCCGAGTCCTCCTGGTTGATCCCGTAACTGCCGATCTCGGGGTAGGTCATGGTGACGATCTGGCTGCAATAGCTAGGATCGGTCAGGATCTCTTGGTATCCGGTCATCGACGTATTGAAGACGACTTCGCCAAAGGTCTCGCCATCGGCACCGATGGAGATCCCAAGGAAACTGGTCCCGTCTTCGAGCACCAACAAGGCTGGTTTTCCAGAACGACTCACGCGCAACACTCCGCTAGCGGACTTCGAGGCTACCGATCAAAAATTTCAGCCAGTATAGACGCTGGCAGAGATCTCGATAACCGTCGCGCCAAAAATATCCGTGGGATAAGCTTCTAGCTTGTCTGTGGGATAAGCTTCTAGCTTGTCTGTGGGATAAGCTTCTAGCTTGTCATTTGTAAACTGACAAGCTGGAAGCTTAACCCACGCAGTGACTGACAAGCTTCTAGCTTAACCCACGCAGTGACTGACAAGCTGGAAGCTTAACCCACGCAGTGACTGACAAGCTGGAAGCTTATCCCACGCAGTGACTGACAAGCTGGAAGCTTAACCCACGCAGTGGCTGACAAGCTGGAAGCTTATCCCACGCAGTGGCTGACAAGCTGGAAGCTTATCCCACGCAATGGCTGACAAGCTGGAAGCTTATCCCACGATTAAGCCTATTTTGCAAAAGCATCCTCGTCAAACGCGTCGATCTCGGCTGGATCGCCGAATCCGTCGAGTGGATCGTCTTGGCCAAAGCCATCTTCGGCAGAGATGGTGGGACTGGAAGCCATTTCAGGCATCCCTTGAGGCTTCATTTTTTGCATGGCTGCGTCGCGTGCTTTCTTCTCGCGCAGCGCCACGACGCCTACCGCTATGACTAGCCCTAACATGCAGGCGATCCAGAAGTAGGGCCAGATATCCATAGGTAACGATCTCGCTGACTGAGGAGAAAAGCTTAGAATTTGTGGGGTTCAGTCCAGCTTAGTTGTGCTGCGGCCGCAAAGTCAAGCAAGTTGCTTGCAAAATCTCCCCTCATTGATGGTGGGACGCTCCGGGCGGCCCCTATGGTCGTAGGTCAGCCGCATGTTGTCCAAGCCCATCAGCCACAAGATGGAAGCGTGAATGTCGTGGACGTGCAGCTTGTTCTCGACCGCGTAGAGGCCCAGGTCATCCGTGGCACCGATCGTCTGTCCTCCGCGCACGCCCCCGCCGGCCATCCATATCGAAAATCCTGTGGGATTGTGGTCGCGCCCATCTCCCTTTTCACTCATCGGCGTCCTGCCGAACTCACCCCCCCAGACCACTAGCGTCTGATCGAGCAGGCCGCGACGCTTGAGATCTTTCAGCAATGCTGCCACCGGCTGATCCATCGACAGGCACATCCGCGTATGGTTGGCTTCGATCCCCGAGTGCGCATCCCACTTGCTCCCCGTGCCGCTGTAGAGCTGTATGAACCGCACGCCGCGTTCGACCAATCGCCGCGCCAACAGGCAGTTGCGGCCGAAGTCCTGGGTCTCTTTGCGATCCAGGCCGTACATCGCGTGCGTCGCCTCAGTCTCCTGCGATAGATCGATCGCTTCCGGAGCTTGGGCTTGCATGCGAAAGGCCAATTCGTAACTCTTGATTCGAGCCTCCAGTTCACTCTGCTGAGGCCGCGCGTCGGCGTACGAGCGGTTGAACTGTTGCAGCAGTTCCAGTTTGTCGCGCTGGCGGGCTACTGAGTGTCCTGCCGGAGGGTGGAGATTGGCGATGGGCTCGGGCAAGTTGCCGTGGATGCGGACACCTTGGTGCGTGGCCGGCATGAAGCCGCTTCCCCAATTGCGTGGCCCGTTGACTGGTCGTCCGGCATTGTCGCACATGACCACGTAGCTGGGGAGATCTTCATTGGCTGAGCCCAGTCCGTAGTTGACCCACGATCCCAGTGAAGGGCGCCCAGCCACATTGATGCAGGTGTTCATCTGGCACACGCCCCCAGCGTGATTGATGCCATTGGTCCAGCAGGATCGCAGCACGGCAATATCATCGATACATTCAGCGATGTGTGGAATCCAATCCGAGGCCCACAGTCCGCTCTGGCCGTGCTGTTTCCATTTGCGTTGGGTGGGCAGCAGCGTGGCCCCCATTTCTCCCATAGCCAGAATTGGTTCTTTGAAGCTGGAGGGGAGCGGCTGGCCGGCCAACTTTTGCAGCAGTGGTTTAGGGTCGACCAAATCCAGGTGGCTCGGGCCACCCTCCATGAACAACCAGATGACGCTCTGGGCGCGCGGCGCGTGGTGCGTGCCGCTGCCCGTCCCTGCAGCTTGTGAATGCTGTGTATGAAGCAGCCAGTCGAGCGCCACGCCGCCGAAACCGACACCGCTGGTCTGCAGGAATTCACGACGTGAGGCGCGGTGTGAAGTAGCGGACATGAGTGAAGCGCTCCAAGGCGGATATATGAAAGCTCAATGTGGCTCGACGCTCCGCGTCGGTATTCTTCCAGGCTCTAACGACGCGGAGCGTCGAGCCACATTATTATACTCGCAGCCTACGAGTTCACGTGGCTCAGCGAGGATGGTTTGGCTGGGCTGACGCGGTGGCGGCGGCTTCCAGTTTGAGAGCTAGCGAGGTATCGAATTCGTTCTGGATGCGCTCGATGAGCCCATGGCGGATGGTGAAATGCAGGTTGACCCACATCACATGCTGGCTCTGGTCGGCGGCCACAAATGTGTCGTCGTAGCGAGCGGTAACGCGGTCTTGGGCGGTCATGTAAGTGGCTTGCAAACAATTGCGCTGCGGGCGTCGTGCGATTGAAAACAATTTATCCAGCCAAGCTTGGAACCCGTCCGCGCCGCGCCACTCGCCAGCCACCGATGAACCGGCCCCTCCGGCACAGTGGAAGACAAAATTCTTGGCCAGCAGGTGAGCACAGTAATCGAGCATAAGCTGCTGGTGCTCGTCGTAGCAGTCCACGAACTTGCGCGCGATCCCTTCAGGAAAACTGCACAGGTCGCTGGGGACGACCCTGCGCTCATTGCAGCTCAATGCCTCAGCCAAGTCTTCGATCGTGCTTAAGCTCAGCGCGCCACTCGCTTCCGCCTTGCGCACCAGCCGTTCTGAATAGCCTGCTTGCTTAGCCAGTTCAGTCTGCGTCAGGCCTCGCATAACTCGCAACCCCCGTATATTCTCGCCGCATACCCGCAGCCCTTTGACTCGCTCATTTGCACCTGGACTATCCATTACTCGTTCTCGCTTATCCAAATATCCAAAGTCGTAGTTCTGAATACCCATCGCAACGCCTATCGACTAATGAACTGGCCTCTCCACCACGCTCTAGAGTTCCTCGGCGTGCCGGTTAAAGTACCGCAAGGTGCCTAGCCATAATGGTTGCCTATTCTGTTGATCGCATCTACCTTAACTAAACCACCAACGCTTAGCCACACGGCTAGGAGTCTTTATCGGGGGGGCAATTGCCCCCCCGGAGATCGCGTTGCGGCAGAGAGATCAACACTAATTAACAACACTAATTAACTTTGTGCAGTACACTCGCGGGCGTTGGCTTCGCGCTTGTCGAGTGCAGTATGGGGTGAGCTTCCCGTTTGTCAGTTAAGAAAATGACAAGCTGAAAGCCTATCCCACAGATGACGCGCTGGAAGCTTGCCTGACTTAAAGTAGTTACCGTACATTAGTCCGTTCGACTCACACTTTTACAAAGCGAGAGCCTTCGTGACGACCCGACAAACTCCTGTACTTGGCCCTCCCTCCGGCAGCATCGCCCACCGAACAACTTGCCATCCCGTTCAGCAACCCTCCGCAATGTGCAAACACCTTGGAAGATTTAGTGCTGCAAGACCGATGGTCAGCGGCAAGCGTGGCTTTACCATCGTCGAGCTGTTGGTGGTGATTAGCATTGTGGGAACGTTAGTAGGCCTATTGTTGCCCGCCGTGCAGGCAGCCCGAGAGACGGCGCGGCGCATCCAGTGCCTGAACAACCTCAAAAACATTGGCTTAGCCATCCACAATTTCGAAAACACCCACCGCACCATGCCCTTGGGCAATCAGAAACTAACGGGCACCCTGCACGCTTGGTCGACGCTGATTTTGCCTTACTTGGAACAGTCCACAGTATTCAACCAGATCGATTTGAAGATTCCTTGGGACGCCGCTGGTAAAAATGCACAAGTCGCTTTGTCCGAACTAAGTGTCTACCGCTGTCCCAGCGCGCTACAGGATTTTCCCGGCAAGCAAGACTATGGCGGAATCATGGGAACCACTCTAGTAAACCTGCCCTTAGGGACAGGGCCAAACGATGTACTTGGCTGCGGTGCCATGATCGTTACCAGTAAGTCGCAGCCATCGCCGATTGCATTGAGTTCCTTTACTGATGGTTTGAGCAATACGTTATGTGTGGCCGAGTCGGTAGACCGCAGGCCAGAGTCGTCAGGCCGCTG
>CAKQNH010000017.1 GCA_934255105.1 uncultured Pirellulaceae bacterium | reverse complement strand
TACTTGAGTAGCTACGGCCGCGCTATCCCGCTGGCTCGCGGTGGACAGCTATTGGTGGTCGAAACGGCGGGGAAAATGCGGACTATCAACGAACTGATCGCATCGGTTCCAATCCCCAAGCAGACCCCCAAACCCGACAAACCTGCCGAACCGCCCAAGCCAGTTTTCGCAGCTTATACGCTGGGCAACTTGGACGGCGGAGTAGTGCTGGAGACCATTCGCAAACTCGTATCGAGCGAGCAGATCACCGTCGATAGCCGAACAGGAGTGCTCAGCGCGTTTGTCATCCCGGACCAGCAAGCGGCCATCAAGTCAGCTATTGATCAGATGCAGGAAAGCAGGTCTGCGTTGCCCGAAGCGGAATCGGTAGCTTATCGCTTTAGCGGTATAAACCCCGAAGATTTACGGCAGCAAATCGCCGGACTGGCCCCGCGGGCTACCATCACAGTCACGCCCACCCGAGCGTTGGTGGTAGCCGATGCCGCGGATCAAGAGGTCATCCGCAGTGCGCTGGCTGCGATGCAGATCGAGCCGGTCAACATCGAGCGCGAACTGCAGGTGTTCCAGGTCTCCAAAAGAAGCGCGGAACAATTGGGGACTGCACTGCGAACTTTTCTGCCTAACAGCTTTGTAGTGAGCAATTCCCAAACTGGCAATGTGCTGGTCCGCGGCTCAAAGGCCGATCTGCAACTGGCTGCAAACATTATCGATATTCGACAGAAGGCACAAGAGTCTGATGATGCGCATCTCAAGAGCCTAGAACTGGATCGGCCAGCCAATGCCACGTGGCTGGCGACCGTGCAGGAGATCGTACCGGATACCAAGGTCTGGCTGAGCGAATTGCAGCCGGGCGTGCCGCAGCAGCTAATGCTATTGGGATCGGAGCAGGACATCGCACAGGTTGAAAAACTACTACCACAACTGCTCACGTCACTTCCGGCAGTCGATCACCGCCAACTACAAATCTATCCTCTGAGCGAGAACCAAGCTGCGCGACAAAGCAGCCTAGCAACACTGCCCGAGGACTTGGCGGATATCCGCCAGGTGGTGGGCCAGAATGGTCGCGAGCTACTAGTCTGGGCAACTCCCGCCCAACATGAGATTTTCGCAGAGTTGCTGAAGCAAATCGACCAACCCATGACGACGACTACGGTGGTCCCTAAGTCCTATCAACTAACGGTTGAAAGTCCGACAACAGTAACGCAGTTGTTGACTGCAGAATTCCCCACCGTCCAGTTGTCAGTCAACACGGCCGGAGACGAATTGACAGTACTGGCCAACGCGGAACAACACGAGAAGATTGCTCAGCGAGTAGCCGAGTTCAATCAGGAGTTGCCCAGCAAGCCGGAGCTGACAGTGAAAAGCTATTCCGTCGAAGGCATGACCGCAGTCGCCTTGCAACAAGCCTTGTTGCCGCTGCTGACCACAGCCCAAACAACGCTGGATAGTCAAGCCGAGCGATTGTTGATCCGAGCTGACGCAGCTACTCATGCGGGGCTGCAGGAAGTGATTGATGCCTTGGGTGCCAAGCCGGACGTGGAGCGGCAGAAGGTGGTTATCGCCTATCCGCTCACGCAGTCGGCTGCGACCAATGTCAAACTGCTATTGGATCAAATCGTTCGCGATGCAACCGTGCTGGCCGATGACAAATTGCGACAAGTAGTGGTAACAGGCTCGCTGCAAACGCACGCGCAAGTCAAAGCGGCCATCGAGCAAATCGATGGTGCCGGCGGCGCGCCACAGACGATAGAAATTCGCAGCTACGATACGGGGCGACTGACCGCTTCCACTTTACTGGCGACACTGCAAGCCATGTGGCCCAACATGCAGTTAAGCGTCGATCACACAACCAATCAAATCATCGCTTCAGGCACTCAGAAGGACCATCAGGAGTTGGAAGCCGCGTTAGTGCAATTGACTTCCGCATCCGGCGGCGAGGCGCAGTTGGCTAAGACGTATCCGGTTCCATTTGGGGAGATGTCGACTCTGGCTACCATACTCAGACAACTCGCACCGCGCGCGTTAATAAGTATTGACCCGGTATCGCGAACTGTCACCGTGTGGGCGGTGGAAGCGCAGCAGAAAGAGGTGGAACAAGCTCTGAAGACACTCAGCCAAGCGGCTTCAGATGCACAACACCCGGCTACCTACATGATCAAACCGAGCCAAGTGTACGCTGTACAGGCTTCACTCCGCACGCTCTTTCCCTCGGCGGTCAGCTCGTTCGATCCGACCAGTGGCCAGATGGTCGTGGTAGCCGCACAGGAGGTGCAGGAGCGGATTGCTAGTGTAATTGAAATGCTGGGCAAGGGGGCAGAGAAGACGACCAAGGTCTTTGAGTTTGATCCGAAACAGGTCCAGCTCAATTCCATACTCGTGGCGCTGCAGTCGATAGTTCCCCCACAAGTTCGCTTGGAGGCCAACCCAGCCAACAACACCTTGCTGGCCGTCGGTTCGCCCGAGGACTTGGTGCGCGTCACCGAGCAAGTCGAGCAACTGACTGAACAACTGCCACCTCCGGACGAGTTGAAGTCGGTGGTCTATCCATTGAAGTACGCTAGTCCAACGGCCGCGATACCGGTACTGACCCGCTTGCTACCCACGGCCACGCTGGTACCCGATGTGACCTCCAAAACGATTTCAGCCACGGCCAAAGCGGACGATCACAAAACGATTGAAGAATTTTTAGCGAGCTTTGATCAGCCGCTGGCTAGCGATACGACGATGGAAATCCACAGCTACGATGCGGGGCAGCTTACCGCTTCCACTTTGCTGGTGATGTTGCAATCCATGTGGCCCAATATGAAATTGACCGCCGATAATACGACCAATCAAATTGTCGCTTCGGGCACACAGCAGGACCAGCAGGGATTGGAAGCCGCGCTGCTACAGTTGACTTCGGCACCTGGCGGCGAGTCGCAGTTGGCTAAGACGTATCCGGTTCCATTTGGAGAGATGTCGACTCTGACCACCGTACTGAGACAGCTCGCACCGCGCGCGCTAATTAGTGTTGACCCTGTATCGCGGACCGTCACCGTGTGGGCGGTAGAGGCGCAACAGAAACGGGTGGAACAAGCCCTGAAGACGCTCAGCCAAGCAGCTTCGGAGTCGCAACACCCGGCCACGTACATGGTCAAACCGAGCCAAGTGTACGCTGTACAGGCTTCACTCCGCACGCTCTTTCCCTCTGCGGCCAGCTCGTTCGATCCGACGAGCGGACAAATGGTCGTGGTAGCCGCGCAGGAAGTGCAGGAGCGAATAGCTGGTGTAATTGAAATGCTGGCCAAGGGGGCAGGGGGGGCTGAGAAGACGACCAAGGTCTTTGAATTTGATCCGAAACAGGTCCAACTGAATTCCATACTCGTGGCACTGCAATCGATGATTCCCCCACAAGTTCGCTTGGAGGCCAATGTAGACAATAACACCTTGCTGGCCATCGGATCGCCCGAGGATCTGGTGCGAGTTGGCGAGCAAGTCGAGCAACTGACTGAACAACTGCCACCTCCGGACGAGTTAAAGTCGGTGGTCTACCCATTGAAGCACGCTAATCCAATGGCCGCAGTAACGGTACTGGCTCGGCTGTTACCCACGGCCACGCTGGCACCCGACGTAGCCTCCAAGACGATTTCAGCCACAGCTAAAGCGGACGAGCACGAGACGATTAAAGAATTCTTGGTTGGCTTCGATCAGCCGCTGGTCAGCGATAAAGAGACGCGGGTCTACAAGCTCCAACGCGGCAGTGGACGCGGCTTGTCGTATGTGTTGTCGAGTCTCATGCCGGATGCAACTTTTTACGGATCGTATGATACGGGTGGCCTAGTTGCCACAGCGTTGCCGGAGCAACACGAGCGGATTGCGGCGATTGTCAAAGAGTTTGACGTCGATCGCGAGAACACTCAGACGCGCGTTTTTCCCGTTGGTAGAGGGAGCGCGAATTCGATGCAGACCGCTATTCGAGATATTGCATCTGACGCATCGGTTACGGCCGATTCGGCCAGCAATAGTATCATTGTGACCGCTACAGTCGAAGATCTTGAGCGGATCAGTCAAGTGGTCGATCAAGTGGAGAAGGGGGGTAGTGAAGCGCGGGAAACCCGCTTCTATCCGATTCTAGGGAGTGAACCGCTTGCCTTGTCGCGCGCCCTAGACAGCAGCTTTCCGAAAGCCACTTTCGCCGCCGACTCAGCCAGCGGAGGGCTGTTTGCCACGGCTACCCCACAGGAGCACATTGAGCTAGCCAAGGTCATCGACGATCTCAATCAACAGCCGACGCGCCTACCGACACTCAAAGCATTTAAATTGAAAGATGCGAGCCCAGAGATCGTAGCCAATGCGATCCAAGACGCACTGGGCAGACGCTCTGCAGCCGGAGTGAGTTTCAACCGCGAAACGAACAGCGTATTTGTCGTGGGCAGTCGCGACGATCTGCAAGTAGCGCAGGCGCTGATCGAGCAGATCGACGTTCCCAGCAGTGGCGAAGACTCCAGAAAAATGCGCGTATTTTCGCTGGCTGGGGCCGATGGACGATCGTTGTCCAGCACTATCGAGAATCTGTTTCAAGAGAGTTCGGCGAGAGTTGACGTACGCTATGATTCGTTCAACGAACAACTATTTGTGGTGGGCGATCCGAGCCAGTTAAAGCTAGTGGAGGAGATGCTCGAGCAATTGGCACCGCCCGAACGCCAACTGGAAATCATACAGCTCGAAGCCACCGATCCGAACTCGTTCAAGCTGGCCGCCGACGCGCTGTTCGCGGACGAACCGATGAATTCGACACCGTCGATTACGATCGATTCTGACCAGCAGCGAGTAATCATTCGCGCTACGGCATCTCAAATGTCCGAACTGCAACAGTTATTGCAGCAGATGGGCGAAGTCGTCGGCGACAGTCAGCCCGCCAACCATGCACGGCTGAGATTCATCCCGATTCCTCGCAACTCAGACAAGCTATTGGATGAAATTCGCCGTTTGTGGCCCGCCACGGGGAGCAATCCCATCCAGGTGGTGCGTCCCCCGACACAGTTGCAACCCGCTTCCATCCCTGAGGGCCAACCCGCACGCTCATCGGAGCCAGCGGCTGCCAATGGGGCGGCTGGCGGAACAAAGGCCAGCAGCGATCCTCAGAGCGTAGATGCTGGGAGCGATTCCGACAATCAGAAAAGTGAAAAAGATGTCCCAACTGAGAGACCGCCTGCGGAAAATAAGCCACCGAAAGCCAAGCTAACCAGCGCTCCGCAATCCCCCTCCACTGCAGCAGTTCAGCCGACACCAACTGAAGCAACTCCTCCAACTCCGGCTGCTGTGTCCCCGGAGACTCCTCCCGCTCCTGCTGCAGTGTCCCCTGAGGCTGTGTCCCCTGAGGCTGCGGCGTCTCCTGAGCCTGTAGCCCCTGAGGCTGTGTCAGCGGAGCCGAATCTGCCCGATACACAGGCCCAGGTCGAACAGACGGACTCGCCGCCGATTGTAATCGTGGTGGGAGACGAACAGTGGACCGTGGCATCGTCCGACACGCAGGCGCTCGACCGCTTCCAGCGCCTGCTAGACACGCTGCTCAGCCCTCGCGCCGAACCTTTGATCACCACCGGCAACTACTCGGTATATCTACTGCGCAATGCCGGCGCAGATGCAATACAAAAACTGCTGGATGACCTATTCCGGCCGGAGCGCGGTCGCGGTCGCAGTTCTTCCTTCTCGGACTTGATGCAACGCGTTAAAATTGTGGCTGATTCACGTATTAATGCTTTGATCGTCAGTGGAAATCGACAGGACAGGCGAACCGTCGAAGAAATATTGGGCGTGCTCGATTCAGAGGATCTGCTCGATTCGCTGCAGCAGATCACCCCAACTACGGTGGCGCTAAAGAGTGCCACTGCGGTCAGCGTGGAGCGCATTTTGCGAGACGTCTATCGCTCGCAGATGAGTGGGGCCGCCGGTCGGCGGCCATTCGCAATCCCCGAAGGAGTCTCCTCCGATGTGGCCTTGATAATGCAGCAAATCAACGCTCAAGCGGCTGGTCCGCTATTGACGCTGGCGGTCGACGAAACCAGCAATTCCATTATCTTCCGCGCTCCGGTAGAATTGGCCAACGAAGTTCGCATGTTCGTCGAGAACCTAGACCGAACCTCGCAAGAGACACCCTCCAAACGGGTGGATGTAATACAGCTCCAGTCGACCAATGCCAGGAGCATACAGCAAGCATTGAAGATTTTGCTGGCAAGATGACGAGAATAAGTTATGCCCGGATGAGTGGTAACCCGAAGCGTGAACGCGGGCATTCGGTCGGCATGCAAGCCAGACAAGTGTGAATTGCCTAGATGTCCAACACGCATTTGCAAAATTACCAATTTTTTCCTTGCTGACGCTGCTAGGCTGTGAATTTTTGCGTAGCGGAACTCGCCAAGAGTTTCGGCAGCTCCCTTAATCGAAAGTCTTGGCAACTTCCGCTACCCTTCACATTTTGCGATCTTAAAAATTCACAGCCTATGCGGGTTATGAATAATCCGGGTCAAAGGGCAAAATAATCCAAGACATTGCGCATCACCCCCCGGCGTAGTCGAGGATCGACAATTGTTTCGAAAGGGAAGCCGAACACCACTACGCTTCCCTGACCGCCCGCCCCCTGCTTCTGCACTGCGGCGACCCCTCCGCTCCCACCCTGGTACGTCAGCGCAGTCTGGGCACCCGCCTGCGGGCTGAGCACATCGGGTGAAGAGACGTTGTAGAGTTGCCCATCCAAGCTGGAAAAGTTGGCACCGTCAGAAAAGCTAAAGTTGGGCAGGCCGTCGAAGATGCCCTCAGCGGTAGCAGCGACGCTATAGGTGTTGGCGCTGTCGGCGACATACGAACTGGCGAGTGTCGTGCGGAAGAAACTGCGGCCATTGTTCTGATCATCCAGATCGTAGCCCAACTCAGAACCGGTGATCAGCAAATTGCCACCGGCGGACACAAACTGCTCGACGAGCTTCCGCTCCACTGCGTCCAGGGTATGGCCCACAGTCGATTCGCTTCCCAAGATCCAAATCACCGAATGATATTGTGTCAAGTCTATCGCACCGCTGATGACGGCTTCGTTGCTGGTGCTCGCCACGTGGATACCGGGACGCGCAGCAGCGATCGCTTCATGGACTTGTACGCAGTAATCGCGGCTGTTATTGAAACGCGCCCACACACGATCGGTGGTTGCATTGCGGCTCAGGTACGGTAGCTTGAAATTTTGGCTGCGGTCGAGTCGATAGAAGCCATTGACGATCAAAACTTGTTTGGTCCCGCCGCTGGGCAGCGCGGTGAGCACTTCCGAAGCCAGCGATTGGCCTCCCGCATTTTCCGCTGCGACTTTGAAATAGTAGGGGCGTGCAGCGTCGTAGCCGCTGAGCGTCAAACTACCTTGGCTGCCGCCAGCCACGTATGTGCCACCATCGAAACCATAACCATTGGCTGAGACATAGACGCGAAAGCCATCCGCAGGGCTGCCGTATACGCTCTCAAACTCTCCAGCCGAGCTGGGCCCTGGCGACCATGTCACGGTCACTTCGCCGACCGCTTGGCTGACCACCGCCGCAGCCTGCGGAGGCGAAGGAAGTATCACTTGGCTAGGTTTTGACGTTGTGCCATTGAAATTAAACAGATGCTCTAGCGTGGTTTTGTAAGTGCTGCGCGCCAATTGGTCGCGCACCTTGGGGTCGCGCAGCAATTGTGCATCGAGCGTATTGTCGTGGAAAGCTACTTCGACGATGGTCGCGTCGAACTCGCCTCGGGCGCGAGCGTTGGTGATTTCACCATAGATGCCTGCCAAGGTGTTGACCGTGCGCCCGCTCCAGTTGTTTTCAAACTGTCCATCCAATGCCCGCATATCGATGTTTATGTGGCGGCCCATGCCCGCAGCCAGTGCGGCTTGATTGGGGGTCGGATCGACTTTAGAGATCAGCCCAATTGCACCTCGAGCGACCGCCGTCTCTGGATTGCCCGTGGTCGCGTTCGAATGGAAGCCGACGTAGATGCTGCTGCCGTAGGGGTTGGAGTCGGCGTTCATGTGTTCGGCCATGAGAATCGGAGCCCCGACATTGTTGGTCCCGATCACGTCCGAGGGGGAGGAGAAGCGGGTGCTCTGACCGAACCCGCGCCATAACCACATCAAGGAATTTTCATCTTCCCGCGGGTAACCAGACGCTTTGCCACTGCCAATTCCCGCAGCGTCCCACGCTAGATCTCCCATGCCGTTGCCAAAGCGAATCGCGTCCGCAATTACTACGGCGTCTTTAGCGCTGGACAAATTGCTGATCTGCACCGATCCGTCGCTGGCCGAACTGCCCGAGTTGAAGTGATAGGTTCCCAGGTAGACCCAGCCATTGCCCACCCGTCGATGGTCGACGTTGACACGCATTTGCCCGCCGCTGTGGTTGATGCGGTAGAGCTGATTGGTGCGATTGCCACTGGCGGCGGCCCAAGTATAGACCGGATAGAAACCCGCTTGAGGAATCTTGGGAGTGTAGGTTGCCAGCGCTGTTTCGCCGCTGCTGTCCAGCGTCGCGAAACAGTATTTGACCGCATCGTTTGTGGCCCCGTAATCTTCATCATACCAGTCTGGACCGAGGGTGTTGTCGCTCCATGCGCCGCTGAAGGTGACATCGGGCGAGTCATTGTCGAGGACTATTTCGTGGGTCTGCCGCCCCACGGGTCGCATGGGAACGACGGTGGCGCCGGCGCGCAGCAGGTAATCGGCGTAGAAGGTCAGTTGGTCTTGGTTGCCAAAGTCTTCAACTATGGAGAGCACGTTGCCGCGATCGGTAGTCCAGCGGTTGAGTTTGCTATTCCATTGCCAACCATGACCGGCTGAAGTGTAGATGATTTTTCCTTGCAGTCCGCCGACGGGCTGATCTCCGACGGGGACCAGTGCTGGGATGCCTGTCGTTGGTGAGGCTGGCTGGGGCGTTTCCACGGCCCATCCGCGCGTCTCTCCTGCGCCGCCAGTATCTAATAGACAACCTGCGCCTAACAGACAACCGAGGCAAACTAAAAGACGGGCGGCTGCCTGCAGGTTACCCTGCAATGCACGTCGCAACCAACGCATCAGAATCATAGCTGTTGAACTTGTTGAATGGAATTTCGGCCACACTGAATAGTGATTTTCAGCGGTGAGAGCGTCTGAAAACCGGGGCCGTTATTATAGTCCAAGCAACATGCGATGCTTAAGCTGCCGACTGCCGGAAGCGACGATAAGCTAAGAGAACTTCGTATAGATCTTGCGGAATCTCCATGGTGTCGTCCGCAAAGTCTTCAACCCAGGCGCGATTGGCCAAGACCGCGTCAGCCAAAAGCGGTAGCACGTCCCCGGTAGACACCCTGACATGGCTGGGGGAACAGTATTTTTGATCCGCAGCAGTCACCACGGCGGAAGGCGTAGACGAATTCATCTCAAGCAGACGGATCGACTGGGCGGACATGCAAACTCCCGACGTTTGACTGAATGATTGGATCGCAGGACCTGCGTTGGCAGGTGTCGCAATGTGCGACTGATTCGATGCTTAGTGCATCGCGTTGGTCTAGTATCGGAGCGTTGCGGCTGTGATGTTTAGGCAAACCTTGCGGATTGCGAAGGCTGTGCGGCTTAGGGGGTGCGGAAGTCGCCAAGACTTTCGGCTGCGGGGCTACCGAAGTTCTTGGCGAGTTCCGCTACGTAGAATCTCACGGCCTAGGAGCGTCGAGCCACATTAATACCGACGGCGGAGCGTCGGGCCACATTGGGAATGCTGGCTAATGCGTGAAGCGGTAGCGGACGATGCAGTACAAGGTGCTGAGTAGATCGCGCCAACCGATCTTCTTGCCTTCTTGGCGACTGCGACAGGCGTACGAGACACCCACTTCGCGGATTGTGACACCGCGGCGAGCCAGTTTGGCGGTGATCTCAGGTTCAAACCCAAAGCGATCTTGTTCGATATGCAGTTGCTGCAATAAATCGCGGCGAAAGGCTTTGTAGCAAGTCTCCATGTCGGTCAATCGCTGGCCGGTGAGCAGATTGCTAAGCGTGGTCAACGCCCAGTTGCCGAAACGATGCAGCCAGGATGGGTCTTGTTGAGCATTCTCCAAGTAACGCGAACCATAGACGACATCGCTGTGACCCATTTGCAGGGGTTCGATGACGCGGAGAATGTCGGCTGGATCGTACTCTAAATCCGCGTCCTGGACGATGACAAAGCGACCCTGAGCGTACTCGAATCCGGTCTGCAAAGCGGCTCCCTTGCCGCGGTTGACCGTATGGGTCAATAGCACGACTTCGGGCAACTGGGCCAATTGCTGCAGCGTTTGGCTGGTGCCGTCGGTGCTGCCGTCATCGACCACTATGATTTGCTTGCTGATCGGGAGCGCGCGGACGCGGTGGACGATTTCAATTACGGTCACAGGTTCGTTATAGACGGGGATGACTACGGTCAATTCAACTTCGGTCACGTCGGCTTGTGCTAGCAATCGATCTGCCGCATCCATGCTCTGCTCCATGCGGCGGGCGACGTCGTCGAGCTGTTCAACCAGAGTCGGTTTGGCGGGTGTCGATTTGACCAGTGTCATAGGAGAGATCCACGAAGAGAAGGCCGAAAAAGGGGCAATGCAAGCTTAGCACTCGCGGTTTCACGCAGATCCAGATCGGGGAACATTCAGCAAATCTTAAGCCGGTTGCCCCTGCTTGACAGGCGTTTATTTTGCGTTTCCGCTATAACCGTACCTTGCCATGGTTGTCGCGTGCCGTAACTTATGTCGGCTGTTGTACCTAATGTCCGCTACTGAAGTGTCCGCAACCTTTTATCGCTCCCAAGCAAGGATCCGGCGTTGCCTGAAAATACCTATACGTTTTTCCTAGTTCTAGTGCCGCTGCTGGGGGTCGCCGCCCAGTGGGTTGCCTGGCGTTTACAGATTCCCAGCATTCTCCTGTTGCTGGGTTTCGGTTTGTGCTTGGGCCAGTGGATGACACCCGACCAGATCCTGGCCGATTTGACCGGTGGGGGGGAGGATATTGGCCCTAAAGTCCTGTTCCCTTTCGTCTCGTTGTCGGTGGCGATCATCCTGTTTGAAGGTGGCCTGACGCTGCGCTGGAAAGAGTTGGGGAGTGGCGCGGGAATCGTTTTTCGGTTGATCGGAGTCGCTTCACTGGTAACGTGGGGCCTGACGGTCCTATTGGGCTATTATCTGCTGGGCTTCAGTTGGCAATTGTCGTGGTTGCTAGGTGCCGTGTTGATGGTTACTGGTCCGACCGTCGTGGGACCGCTACTGCGCCAGATCCGGCCCACTCGGCGCGTTAGCAACGTGTTGCAGTGGGAGGGGATTCTGATCGATCCCGTCGGGGCCGTAGCGGCCGTATTAGTGTTCGAGATTGTCACTCACTCCGATACGCTCAGTTGGCTGGCCATCGCCCGCATCGTGCTGGAGACGTTAGCTCTGGGCACAGTGATCGGTTGCGCTGCGGCCGTACTGCTGGTCTTTGCCCTGCGCAGGTACTTGATTCCCGATTTTCTACACGGCGTCACTTTCTTAGTTGTCGCGCTGGCTAGCTTTTGGCTGAGCAACGAGATCCGCGAGGAGTCGGGTTTGGTAACCGTTACCATCCTAGGGATTTGCTTGGCTAATCAGAGTTACGTCAGCGTCGATCATGTGCTGGAGTTCAAGGAGCACCTGCGGGTGTTTTTAATCGGCTGTTTGTTCATCGTGCTCGGCTCGCGGCTGCAGCTCAGTGCTTTAGCCGAGATCGGTTGGTGGGGTGTGCCATTCATTCTGCTGTTGATCTTTGCCGTCAGGCCGCTGAGTATTTTAGTGGCCACGATGGGTACGAAATTACCGTGGCGGGAAAAGGTCTTCTTGGGGTTGGTTGCCCCACGGGGGATTGTCGCCGCATCGGTAGCCAGCGTGTTTGGACTGAAATTGGTCGAACGTTCGCACGCGGGCTTTTCACCCGAAGTGGCCGCCATTTTCGAGAAAGCGGGGCTGCTAGCTCCCGCGACCTTCTTGGTCATTATCGGAACGGTCACCTTCTGTGGCTTGGGAGCAGGTCCGCTGGCCCGCTGGTTGGGGCTGGCCGAATCCAATCCGCAGGGTGTGCTCTTCGTGGGCGCGTCGCGGTGGGTGCGCGAGGTCGCATTGGCTCTCCGCAAGTTTGGCATTCGTGTAGCGTTGATCGACACCAACTTTAGCAATGTCACCGCAGCCCGCATGGCTGGCTTGGACGCTACCTGCGGAAGCGTGCTGTCGGAGCACGTGCAAGAGGAGCAGGATTTGTCGGGTATCGGCAGTTTTCTAGCGGTCACGCCCAGCGATGAAGTCAATACGCTGGCTACCATGGAATATATGCACCTGTTTTCACGAGCGCAGGTCTTTCAATTGGCCAAACGCGGTAAGTCGCATGGGCGCTGGCAGAGCATTCCCGAGAACCGACGCGGGCGATTGCTGTTCCACGCCGATCTAAACTTCCAAGCCATCGAGCTGATGTTCGAGCAGGGGGCAACTGTTAAAACGACACCGCTAACAGAGAGTTTTACGATCGAACAATATCGTGCGAAACATGGCCAACAGGCGGTGATACTATTTGCCATGGGAGCCGACGGGCGGTTGAAGGTGCGCACTAGTGCCACCCCCTTGGAACCGCAGACCGGTGATACGCTCATTGCGCTGGTGCCGCCATTGCCAAACCAGGTCGACTCAACCGCGCAGCATGCCAAAGAGGAAACCGAAAAGTTGAGCCAACCCCTATTGTTGGATCCAGATGATCCAGCCTACGCGCACAACGAATAACTAAGCATAGCGAATAACTAACATGCCGGCCGTCCACTTTGCTATCGCAGCCATTCCCATCGCCGTCTATTTCATTTTGATCGGCGTCCTGCGATTGCGCACGCGACCACTGATCACCAGCGGCTGGCGAGACACGTTGACGCTGGGGATCGCCGCCAGTGGACTAATGGCGCTGGGACCAATGCAGTTGTTCTTTCCCGCGCAGGCTGCGGCGCGGTGGCATGCCTGGGTGTGGCTAGCGCTGTTTGGGCTTTATGCACTGGGATTGATGATGTTGTTATTCAGTTGCAAACCGCGTCTGGTGGCTTACGGGATGGATGACCAGCAATTCAACGCATCGCTGCTCGCCGCTGCCTGTGAGGTCGACGAGCAAGCCCACTGGACTGGGGACGTGTTGTCTCTGCCCAACGCTTTGATCCAGTTGGCGCTTGAACCCAGCGGAACCGCGCGCGTGCACCAAGTTGTCCTAATTGGCATGCTCCGCAATTTGGCCGATTGGATAAAACTCGAGCGTGCATTTGTGCGACACGGCAGTCAAACGACCTGTCCACGCTCTAACGCGGGTTGGCCATTTACTCTAGCTGGTATGTGCTTGTTGACCATTGCCATCGTTCCGTTGATCAGCGACCCCAATCAAGCGTTGGCCCAGTTGAAAGAATTCTTGGCCCCTTAGCGTTCCCAGGCACCCGCACTCCTCCCCACGTTCCTCCCGTAGCACCCGCGTTCCTGCCCGCGTCCCTCCTGTAGCACCCGCGTTCCTGCCCGCGTCCCTCCTGTAGCACCCGCACTCCTCCCTGCGTCCCTCCGGTAGCACCCGCACTCCTGCCGGCGTCCCTCCGGTAGAACGGGCACTCCTGCCCGTTTATCCCCCAACTTTTCGAAAACCTTTTCCCGATCGATTTTCTTGCGCTAGCTCTGCTCGCACTGGCTCCTCTCCCGCTGGGAGAGGTCGAGCCTAAGCGAGGGAGAGGGGGGAGCGCAATCTACATCTGTGCAATCCCCCTCCGGTTCTCGTCCACGCCTAGGCTGCACCGTTTCCACTCGCTGGCAGGGGACGATTTGCGCAAGTGGGGGCGATCTGTATGACGGGGAATGCCTTGTGGGGCATAGACGGGCAGGAGTGCTCGTTCTACTTATAAACGGGCAGGAGTGCCGGTTCTACTTAAAAATGGGCAGGAGTGCTCGTTCTACTTAAAAACGGGCAGGAGTGCCGGTTCTACTTATAGACGGGCAGGAGTGCTCGTTCTACGGACCACAATTCAAAAAGCCTCGGCCCGATTTCTGCTCGTACAGCATGAGCCACGTTTTGCGAGCTCGACATCGCTGCTGATAAATGTGGCCCAATATTTGCTTTCGACAAGATTGTGCTGTTCGGGCTGACATTAAGCCAGTTCTAAGGGAGATTGTTTGACTTTGTGTGTTTTGTGAAGCAAGTTAGTAATAGAGGCTGGTGCTGGCTGTGGATTGCGCAGCGCGAGCCATAACAAGAACGCAATCAGAGGAAGTTCACTGGGAGTTCCGGGATCTGGGGTTTAACCTTCGTGGGAGATGCAGCGATGTCGATCATTCCGTTGAGCCACAACATGTCTTCAAACGATCCCGCCGAAGCTGAACCGCTGGCGGAAAAGGCAGCGAGCCAGAACTCAGCGAATCTTAAGCCAGCGATACAAAATCCAGTGACACGATCGAATTCTACAAGCAGTTATCCCGCCGGTGTTCCACGGCGACTCGTCTATCCGACGTACCCAGCCCACGGTTTGCTTGAGGAAGCAGCGGCTATCGTTCCGGACCGTGTAGCGACGGAGATGTTGGGCACTACTCTGACGTACGGCGAAGTGCAAGCCGCAGCGGTACGGCTGGCAAGCTGGCTGCAGCAATCAGGGTTGGAATCCGGCGATCGCGTGGCAGTGCTACTCCCCAATATGCCTGAGTACTTGATCGCATTGAATGCCATCTGGCGCGCCGGTGGTGTGGCCGTGGCGCTCAGCCCGCTCTCCGTGGCGGAGGAGATTTCCGGCATGCTCCAATCGACGCAATGCCGCCGCGTGATCTGCTTGGATCTGTTCCGTCCCCTTTTAAATGATGCCCCCGATGTGCAGCATGTCATGCTGGTAACGCTCCGCGATTACCTCCCACTGTGGAAGAGAATTGCCTACTCGGCGACGCTGTGGCATCACACGGGACATTTGAGTCTACCTACGACTGCGGATCAGTCGTGGATGTGGGAAGCGATTGACGGGGCTGACGGAAGAGTGATCCCCATCGAGGCGCTTCCGGCTTCGACCCCGGCCTACATTCTGGGGACCGGCGGCACGACGGGTCGTCCCAAGGCCGTGACGCTCAGCCATCGGAACGTGGTGGCGAACGCCTGGCAAACCTCGCGCTGGGCAGGTGGTACGATGGGAGAAGAAACCATGCTAGCCGTGCTACCGTTCTTTCACAGCTACGGTATGTCGACCATGCTGGCCGGTGGTGCCGCTTTGGGAGCGACTCTAATTATGCAACCTCGCTTTGAGGACAGGGCAACACTGCGGGCTATTGAGCAGCAGCGCCCCACGGTGCTCCATGCGGTTCCCGCCATGCTGACTGCACTCAACAAACGCCTGCGTCTCAAGCCAGCCGATTTGAGTTCGCTGAAATGGGTTATCTCCGGTGGCGCACCGCTGTCGCCCTCCGTGGCCGAAGAATTCGCGGGCTACTCTGGCGCATTGGTAGTGCAAGGTTACGGACTTTCGGAAGCTTCCCCCGTGACCCACGTGGGACCGCTCGACGGCAGCAATCTGCCCGGCACGATCGGCCTGCCGCTGCCCGATACCGATTGCCGTATTGTCGATGCGCAGTCCGGCACGCGCGATGTACCCGTGGGCGAAGTGGGCGAACTGCTGATTCGCGGACCACAAGTCATGCTCGGCTACTGGGATAACCCCACCGCAACAGCCGCAGCGATTCGCGACGGTTGGCTACACACGGGGGATCTAGCGGTCGTAGATGAGACAGGGTTTTATCGCATTGTCGACCGCAAGAAGGATTTGATCATTACATCGGGATTCAATGTCTATCCGGCCGATGTGGAGGAGACATTGCGTGGTTGCGAGTGTGTCGAAGACGTCGCGGTGGTGGGTGTGCCCGATGAAGAGCGCGGCGAAGTCGTCAAGGCGTTTGTGGTGCTCAAACCCGGTCATGCTTGGGACGTTGATAAACTACATCGATACTGCAAACTGCATTTAGCCGCGCACCGTCGCCCGCGGATGTGGGAGCAAGTGCCAGGCGATCTGCCACGCAACTTTTTGGGGAAGGTAATTCGCAGGGAACTGCGAGAGAGCCATGGGTAATCACAACTCTGCTCAATTAACTCGCTTGGCCATCTTGGCCGGGGCGCGCACGCCGCAGGCCAAGGCATTCGGCGCACTGGCGGGAGTGTCTGCGGTCGAACTGAGCGTGCATGCCACCACGGCAGCGCTTAGCCGCGCAGGTTTGACTCCGGATCGAATTGACGAAGTGATCATGGGAAACGTGTCTGGCCCCGCCGACTCAGCCAACATCGCGCGAGTCATCGCTCTCAAGTCTTCCATTCCAAATGATCGCATCGCGCACACTGTAAATCGCAATTGCGCGTCGGGAATGGAGGCGATTGTGGGCGGTTGGCAAGCCATCGCGGCCGGGCGTTCCAAGTTGATCGTGGCCGGGGGTACGGAGTCGATGTCGCAAGTCCCGATGTTGGTCTCCGAAAAAACAAAAGCCAAATTGATGGCCGCCGCGCGGGCGAAATCGTTCATGGCTCGCCTGCGGGCGTATGCGCGCTTGAGGCCGTCTGATCTGAAGCCGGTGTTTGGCGTCGAACTGGGGCTAACCGACCCGACCTGTGGGCTGAACATGGGGCAAACAGCCGAAGTTTTGGCGGACGAATTCGCCATCGCGCGCGAAGCCCAAGATGCGTTTGCACTCGACAGCCACCGCCGGGCGGTGGCTGCCACCGAGCGTGGCTTTCTGCCCGGCGAGATCGCTCCACTGACGGTTGACGGTAAGCAGCTCACGAGTGACGTCGGCCCGCGCGCGAAGCAATCCATGGAACAATTGGCCAAGCTAAAAGCGATCTTCCGCCCCGGTGGCAGTGTGACGGCTGGTAACAGTTGCCCACTGACCGACGGTGCGACCTCTTTGGTCTTATGCAGCGAACAATACTTGCCCGAGCTGGCTGATGCGCGGCCGCTGGGGTTCGTGACAGCCTACGCCATTGCGGGCGTTGATCCACGGCGGATGGGGCTAGGGCCCGTATTTGCAATGAATCGTCTGTTCCGCGAAACGGGCATGCAACTGGCCGACTTTGACCTGATTGAAATCAACGAAGCCTTCGCGGCACAGGTGTTGGCTTGCCTGCAAGCCGCCAGCTCCGACAAGTTTGCGCAGGAGCAGCTCGGGCGTTCGACTGCACTTGGCGAAATCGATCCCAACAAACTGAACGTCAACGGAGGTGCCATTGCGCTTGGGCATCCGGTGGGTACCACCGGGGCGCGGCTGGTGCTGACTCTATTGCGCGCGTTGCAGGATCGCGGTTTGCAGCGTGGCCTAGCTACAT
>CAKQNH010000016.1 GCA_934255105.1 uncultured Pirellulaceae bacterium | reverse complement strand
GGCCTGGGCGACGAATTCCTGCTCGACTATTTAGCTGCAATCCAACGCATCCGCGAGACTCCGCTTTTGTTCTCTGTCGCTGCGAACGGCCTGCGACCCTGCCGGCTCAAACGATTTTCCTACATTATCTATTTTGCGTTCGATAGCAATGGCATCCTGGTCGTCGCAGTGATGGCCGGAGGTCGTGACGATTCAGCATTCCTTCATCGAAGCGGGTGACAGGGATTGAACGCGAGAACCTGTTAGGCATATTGCACGACCTCTATGGCAGCCAGTATGCCTGAATCCATGGCCTGAGCAGGCTGACCAAACCGATCCACAACAGCAAACTAAACGTGACGGGTCGCAACCACCGCGCACCCAGTCGGCTCCCCAGCCGCAATCCAAACATGGCACCCACCAGCACCAACGGCAAGGCGAGCAGCCCCACGCCCATAGCATGCAGTACCGGGCTACCAAACCTCCACCACAACAACAGCACTTGCGGGAGAAAGTTGGTGATGGCCATGGCAAATAGAAAAGCGCGCGCATGGTCATGCGTAAAACGCTGAGCGTGGACCCATAAGACTACGGGCGGCCCACTCATCCCCGAGATACCTTGCAACACGCCGCTGCCGCCGAAAACCAGCACCATCCACCATGGCCGCCGCGCCGAATGCCACTGCACGCCGACCAATGCCTGAGTAGCCAGCGCCAGCAGAATCAGCACACCGACGAACTGCTGCACGCGGGCTGAAGGCCAAGTCATCACCACAGCCAACCCCGCGATACCAATCGGTAGCGTGGCGGTGCGGATCGTGGCTGGCCAGACAATCTCCCGCCAGTTGATACTGTGGCGCAGTTTCCATACTCCGAAGATATGCTGCGGCAACATGCCCGTCACCAGCAGCACCTGTGCGTGCACCATGTCATTGCCCGCCCATAGTAGCAGTGGCAAGCCAAGTAGTGCCGATGCGAACCCTACAGTGGCCTGCACCATGGCGGCTACGGCCACGATCAGGCAGGACCAGAGAGTCCGCGACGTAAAAACGTCCCAGGCCCCCGCCGGCTCGATTTGTGCCAACCAGCTCCAGGCGGGGCAGTCCACTGCGGGAAAGTGCCCGCAGAACAACGGCCACATTTCGCACAGTGCATTTGACATTTTACCCAACTCGCATCGTAGCAGACCTCACTCGTAGCGGAACTCGCCAAGAATTTCAGCCGCTGGGCCTTACCATGAATTCGCTACTTAAGCTCTTTTACTTTAATGTTCCGCAGGCTGACGCGACTACCTGGATCGTGTTGTTGGAAAGCAAAGTGGCCCTCCTTAAATTTGTTTTCAAAATCCAAGTACTCGTACAACTCTGTACCATCGACCTTAACCTTGATGCGCGTCACGTCGCGGCCGCGCCACTGGCCATCTTGAACTTGAATCTCGTAGGTGAACCAAGTATCCGGCTTGACCAACTGCTCGTAGACGTGGCACATGCCGTACAGCGAGCCGGTGAGGATCGGATCGGAGTGCGAGCTGTTGATCTGCGCCTCGTGCCCATCGCTAAAGCCAGGCTTGCGGGTTGTGCGGAAATACAGGCCTGAATTGCCTTTGTCACCGATCTTAACTTCGGCGCGGTAGATGAAGTTTTTATAGGGCCCCGTCGTATTGACCAGCATGGAGGCCGGACCGGAGCCTTGCAACTCGCCATCCACGACTTGCCACTTGCTTTCGTCCTTGCCAATCTTCTCCCAGCCGTCGAGCGACTTGCCGTCGAACAAGCTTACCCAGCCCGCATCGTTGTCATTGTCGTCGGCGGCTCGGACTGAATTTGACGAAACGGCAGGGCAGGCTACTAAGTACAAAGCTAGTGCGGTCACGCTAAATATGCGAATCATCATGCGGCTCTCTCAGGAAGGGAAACTAGGGAAAGTGTTTATTCTAGTTATTGCTGGACAGGGAAACGGGCAGGAGTGCCCGTTCTACGGAAGGAGTTTATTCTAGTTGTTGCTGAATCGGGAAACGGGCAGGAGTGCCTTTTTATACCCCACAACTTTTCACGAGGCTTTTCCCTATCGATTTTCTTGCACTAGCTCTGCTCGCACTGGATCCTCTCCCTCTGGGAGAGGTCGAGCCTAAGCGAGGGAGAGGGCAAGCGCAATCTACATCTGTGCAGTCCGTTAATCCGTTAATCCGTTTCCGCCCTCCCCCTCGCCTAGGCTCGACCCCTCCCGCGCGCGGGCAGGGGTACGAGTACGATTCACGTGGCCAGGAATAACTTGTGGGGTATAAAAAGGCAGGAGTGCTCGCGCTACGGTGGAAACGGCCAGGAGTGCTCGTTCTACGCAGTCGGCTACGGAGGGGTTTATTCTAGTTGCTGCCGGGCGGCTCCGACAGCACACGCTCAAAACGCTCGATCCACAAGCCAGCATCGGCTGGGGCGGTGGCCAACCAGAGCTGGGCCATGGCCCGCGCTTCGTCCACTTGCCGCTGTTGCAGATGGTTCTTGACCAACCGCCAGCGGGCCTGCCAATTGAGCTGGCTCCCGGCGGGGGAATTGGCCACGATGGTCTTAGCTAGCGCACTGCTTTGCTGCCAGCGGTTAGGGCCCGAATCAGCCAGGGCATTGGCCATCTCCAACTGTAGCGGACCACCTGCGCGGCCCGCCTTGTGGCTGAGTGCCTCCAGCCCCTCCAGCCCAGCCGACGCATCGACGCTCCAAGCCAACAATCGATAACCGGACGCCTGCACGCGCGGGCTGCGACTTTCCAACAGCGCACCGCGCCAATCGTCGCCGAGCTGCATGCGCTGTGCCCACTTGGCATGCTCGCCGACCGGCGTTTCGTCGATAGCTGCTATGAGAGGCGGTGCTAAGCCCTGCCGGATAATGGTGGGCAATCGAGCGGGTTGCCACTGCAGTAGATCGGCGGATAGTTGTTCTACCGGCAGTTGCTGACGCAAGGCCCACAGCCAGCGGACAGCCAATGCCAACTCTCCCCAAGCTCCCGCGTCGGACTCCACCTGCAGCCGCGAAAGCGTCTGGGCCGCCTGCCGCAGATGCTCGTCTGTAGGCTCAATCGCGGTGACTGAGGCGACCCACTGCAATGCTTCGCTCTTGGCTGCCGATACCGCCAGTTGCCCCTCATCGCGGAGGCGCTGCAGGGAAGTAAGCTGGCGTTGGCCCTCCGTCGGGTTGTCCAAATGGAGCACTTCACCCAACCAAGCCAACAATGCTTGCTCGGCCATATTCGCATCGGTGCAGGCGACAGCCCGCTGTAGCCAGACGTCAGCCAGCTCGCTGCGTTTGCCCGCTTGTGTGAGCCACTGGCTGAGCCATCCAGCTACTTCGTCGCTGGCCGCTGCCTCGGGCCACAGCGACAGTTGCTCTTTGAGCATTTGCGTGTAACGCTCCGCCAACTGTGGGTCGTCGGCCTGAGCACGCAGCGCCTGCGACCAATAAAAAATGGCTTGCCGATGAGCCTCAGAGGCCGCAGGCAGATCGGCGAACTGTCGACTAGTGGAGGTGATGGCATCTGCGGCCGCGACCCACTCATGCTGTTGCTGCAATACCGCAGCAGCTTGGCTGGCACTCCGTAGCGCGCTCTCGCCGCGTCCCGCCGCTGCCTCGTGGTCGCGAAACGCCAGTAGTCTTTCCACTGCCGCGGCGGCATCGCCGGCGGCCAGCAGTTGCCGCACCGCGACCATCATTAAGTCGGCTGACATTGTGTGTGAGTCATCGCCAGCAGAGGCCGTGATGGGACCGACCATCAGCGCCTCCGCACGCCTCTGCCAATAAGCACCAAACTGGCTACCCAACTGCTGCGACTGTTTGACTAAAGCCTGCAGTGCAGCTTGCTTTTCGGCCTGCTGTCCTTCTTCAGCCATGCGCGACACTGCGGCCAGCGACAATTGCAAGCTGGCCAATTCCACCTCGGGACCCATCCCGTCGGCCCGCAAGCCATCGAGCAGCGCATGTCCGCGTGACAGTCGCGTAGAAAGCTGGCTGGCAGCTTGCGAGGCTGGCGGCACTTGCGCCGGTTGGACGTAAGCGAACTCTTCAATCGCCGTCAGCGCCGACCGCCTACGTGCCTGACGATTGTCGGCGCTTATGGCTAGCTGTTCCAGCTCTCGTAGCGCGGCGGACTCCTGCCCAAGCTCGAGCCGCGCTGTGGCCGCAGCCACTTGCAGTTGAGCTCGCGAGGCCCAGTCGGGTTCGGTGCGCTGCAGTATGGCTCTCGCCTGCTGCTCTACCTCAGTCGCCGATGCAATGCGATCGGCCGAACCACGAGGGTATAAACGCATGCGCAGCAACAGGGACTCGCAGCGTAACAAGCCCACATCCACGGCCAGCGCCGCCAGTTGCTTAGCCGGGGCCTGGCTACCTCCCTGCATGCCTTCGCGCGCGGCCAATGGTTGACGCTGCTTCAAATCGTCTTCCAGAGCTTCTAGTTCCGTCAGGATCTGCCGAATTCGGGACAACGCCTGTTCGCGAGGCTGAGCATTAGCGGGCGCGGATAAGTATTGTGCCGTATCCGCCTGCGCGCGAAGCAGTTCGCAGCGCGCAAGACTCCACTGCAACCATGGTTGTCGCGGATTGTCGGGATCACGTTGGATGAATTCTGTGAACACCTTGCGGCACTGCTCCCAAGCGTCGTCAGCGTCGGATCCCGCAAACAGACCGGCTTGCGCATGGCATTCCATCAGCAGCATCGTCCACTTGGCCGCCAATCCGCGATCCTCTCGCACCAACTCGCGACGCTGGGCCACATAGGCGATAGCTGAATCCGCCAGTCCGGCTCGGCACATGGCCTGGGCTGTCCGCAGGTCCGCATCGTCCTGAGCGTGCAGCATGAGCATGGGCGAAGCGAACACCACGACTGCCACGGCCATGATCGTTAAATCGCGTGGGCATCGCCCCGCGCCTCTGGGCTCTGCAGCGGGCGGCCCGCTGGGCACGCGGTTTAACGAGCGTAGTAATGCTGGGGGAGTGGCAGTGCTGGCTTGTTCGCTGGCGGCAAGGTGCGGCTGCATTATGCCTCCGGTCCAGCAGCGAGGCTTGGTGCTGCAGGTAGGCTCGGGCAGCTATGCAGCAGCCCGATCTGACGCGCCGCTTCGTACATCGCAATGCCGGCCGCCGTGGACAAATTCAAACAGCGCACCGGGCCCGGCATGGGAATGAAAATCTGTCGTGCAGGATGTTGGTCGTGCAGCCAATCGGGCAGCCCCGTCGATTCGCGTCCGAATACCAAAGCATCTCCAGTTTGAAATTCGACGTCGCAGTGAGCTCGGCTGCCATGCTTCGTCAGCAACCACAAGCGATCCGTGGGAAGCCTCTCCATGAGCTGCTGCCAATCGTCTACCAACTCCCAAGCTAAGTCGTCCCAGTAGTCCAAACCCGAGCGGCGGATTTGTTTCGAATCCAAACTGAATCCAGTCGGGCCAACAATCCACAGCTTGGCCCCTAGAGCCACGCAGCTTCGGCCGATGTTTCCCGTGTTCGGCGGAATCTCGGGTTGATACAGCACAACGTGCAATGGATAGCGCGGCGAGATTTCGTCAGTGCTCCGTCTGCTACGGAGAGGGCTTTCTTGGCCTGCTGCTGGGCCGCTCTCGCGACCTGGGCTCCCGGCGGATGTCATGCTAGTCTTTCCGTGCGTGTCCACAATTTTTATGATAAAATGATAGGCTCTACCGAAATCTTTATTGGCATCTTTATTAGCCGCTCAATCTCTCGATCTCTATAGCGACAACTTATTTTATGGCAATTCCTGTCACTTGTCCGAGCTGCATGAAGCGATTTAGCGTAAGCGACAAATTTGCTGGTAAGTCGGGACCGTGCCCCAATTGCAAAAAGACGATCCGCATTCCAGAGAAATCGGAAGAAATCGTCATTCACGCGCCTGATGATGCGGCCCCCAAAGATGCTAAGGGGAGGTCGATTCTCAAGCCGATTCGGCGGACCGAAGTCAAGCTGAGCATGCCAGTCATCTTGGCTGTCGCACTATCGACTTTGGTAGTCGTCGGAGTTGCGTTCGGCTTTGGGATCAGCGGCGGTGCGCCCGTGGCACTGCTGGTGGTGGGGGCGATCCTACTGGCCATGCCACTGGTGTTTGTCGGGTATTGGTTTCTACACGACGACGAACTTGGCAGCTACCGTGGTCGAGAGCTGCTCATCCGCTGCGGTATATGCGCAGTGGTGTTTGCCGCTCTGTGGGGACTGTACGCTTACCTACCGAGCTATTTAACAGGTGACTCTGAAATCAGCGGCATGGAGGTGGCTATGATGCTCCCGATCATGATTGCTCTCGGGACTATTGCCTCGGTGCTGACGTTTGAGCTGGAAGTCCTGCAAGGCACCCTACACTATGCGTTCTATCTGATTATCACGCTGGTGCTAGCTTGGTTAGCCGACGCGCCGCTGATGGCTCCAAGCGATGCGGAGAGCACCATTCGCACCCCGCCCGCCGTCACCCGCCCCGCCGATGCACCCACGAGCCCAGTACCGGGTAAGCCAGCTCCCGCTAAGCCGACGCCAGCACCGGCTACCTCGCCCGAGACTTCGCCGGCCGTTCCCAAGCTGCTGCAGTAGTAGGCTAAGCTTTTTAGCTTTTTAGCTTTGAGCTTTGAGATTGCAGCCTCCAGCTTGCCGACCGCCTTGCGCTGCGTCGTAGCGAGCTCTCCCCGTCGCTTAGGCTCGCCCCTTTCACGCACTGGCTCTTCTCCCTCTGGGAGAGGTCGAGCCTAAGCGAGGGAGAGGGGACAGCGCAATCCATATTCGCACAAAAGAGATTGCTAAGGGCAACGACGTGCTTTGGCAGGGGAAGAGTACTAGAATGACAAGCTGGAAGCTTATCCCACGCTAGAATGTCAAGCTGGAAGCTTATCCCACGCCAGATGACAAGCTGGAAGCTTATCCCACGCGGGTCACACGCCGGCGGCGAGCAGTTCACGCTCGACCCACTTGGTATCGACCGTCCCAGCCACGAAGGCGGGATGCTTGAGAACTTGGATTTGGAAGCTAGCCGTGGTGGCGATCCCCTCGACCTGCAGTTCTTCCAAGCTGCGGATCATGCAGGCGATGGACTCTTCGCGAGTCGGCTTGAACACGATCAGCTTGCCGATCATCGAGTCGTAGTAGGGGGGGACGGTATAGCCGGCTTGCACATGCGAGTCGAAGCGAACGCCTAGTCCGCCGGGGACAAACAGCTTCTGGATGTGACCTGGGCAAGGCTGAAAGTTTTTGCTGGGGTCTTCGGCGTTGATGCGACATTCCATGGCCGTGCCGCGCAGTTGAATGTCCGACTGCTTAAACGGCAATGGCTCGCCAGCCGCGACGCGTATCTGCGATTGAATTAAATCGATCCCGGTGACCATCTCTGTGACCGGGTGCTCGACCTGAATCCGCGCGTTGACCTCGATGAAGTAGAAATTGTCCTCCTGGTCGACGATGAATTCGACTGTACCAGCATTTTGATAATCCGCGACGGCCACCAATCTAGCAGCAGCCTCGCAGATCGCCGTCCGCGTTTTTTCAGACAACAGCGGCGACGGACTCTCTTCGATCAGCTTCTGGTGACGCCGCTGCACGGAGCAGTCGCGTTCGTATAGGTGGACCACGTTGCCGTGTAGGTCGGCGATGATTTGCACTTCGACGTGCCGCGGTCGGTCGACGAATTTCTCAAGATAAACGCCCCCATTTCCAAAGGCCGCAAGGGCTTCGGTCTGAGCTTGCTGGAATGCCGTGCGCATGGCCTGCTCGTTGATAGCCACCCGCATGCCTTTACCGCCGCCCCCGGCCGTAGCCTTGATCAAGACGGGATAGCCAATGTCGCGAGCCGCCGCGATGGCATGCTCTTCATCGGCCAGCAAGCCATCGCTTCCCGGGACCACTGGCACGTTGGCCTTGATGGCCACCGCGCGAGCTTCGTTCTTGTCCCCCAGTTGCTGCATAGCCTGCGGGGTGGGGCCAATGAAATCGAAGTTGCTACTGCGGACGACTTCGTTGAAGTGGGCATTCTCGGCCAAGAAGCCATAGCCAGGGTGGATCGCTTCCGCACCGCTGACCTCGGCCGCTCCGATAATCCGATCGACCCGCAGATAGCTGTCGACCGACTTGGGCGGACCGATGCAATAGGCCTGGTCGGCATACCGCACGTGAGCCGAATCGCGATCGGCCGTACTGTAGACGGCTACCGATTCGATTCCAAGTTCTTTACACGCGCGGACGATCCGCAACGCAATCTCGCCGCGATTGGCAATTAATATTCGGTTGTACATGCGAGGAAAAGTTACCCTCGAGTATCGACCTTGAACAGGGGACGATCGAAGTCGACGGCATCTTCATTGCTGGCCATTATTTCGACAATCGTACCGCTAATCTCAGCCGGGATTTCGTTGAAAACCTTCATCGCCTCAACGATACACACCACGGTATCGCTGGAAACCTTGCTGCCGACTTTGACGAAATCGTCGTGTTTCGGGCTGGCCTTGCTGTAATATGTTCCCACCATGGGCGATTTAATGATCTTGATGTGCGCCCCGTCAGCGGTTGCCGTTGGTGCCGCAGACGTCAAAGCTGGTACGGCAGCGGCCGCTGGTGGAATTGCCATCGGTGCCGCAGCAGCCGGCGCTACCACGCCCCCACGCACCAACCGAATCTGCTGTTCGTCCTGCCTCAAATCGACCTCGCTCATATTGCATTCTTCCATCAATGCAATCAAGTCGCGAATGCGAGCCAGGTCAAATACGTCTCCCGATTTCAGGGAGCCGCTATCCGCTTTAGCCATAGGATTTCCTAAGCATTCTGTTTTTGTAACGGGCTAGTTTTTGTTACAGACTATATTTTGTAACAGATTAATTGAGCAACGGGGCACTGTTCTCCAATATGCCACGCGGTAACGAACTGAGCATTTCACAGCCAGTGGGCGTAATCAATACATCGTCTTCAATACGCACGCCACCCCAGCCAGCATAGTATATGCCTGGTTCTACGGTGACAACCATCCCAGCCTTCAGGGGTTGGTCCAGTGTTTTGCCCAATCGGGGCGCTTCGTGGATATCGAGTCCAATACCGTGGCCCAAACCGTGATTGAAGCGCGGGCCCATACCAGCGGCGGCGATAACATCGCGAGCGATAGCGTCGATTTGGCTGACCATCGCGCCTGGTTTCAAGGCTTCAATAGCAGCCGTTTGAGCTGCCAAAACCGTGTCGTAAACCTTGGCGAATTTGGCTGGGATTTTACTTGTCGTCAGGACGCGCGTCAAGTCGCTGCGGTAGCCATCGACGATCGCTCCCCAGTCGATGAGCACAAACGGGCTAGACCCCAGCAGGCTTTCGCCGGGCACGGCGTGGGCCAGCGCGGCTCGCGGGCCGACGGCTACAATCGGTTGAAATGCACACCCCGAACCACCCAGCGCACGCGTCAATCGCTCGATCTCATTGGCCACATCGCGTTCGCTGTGGCGCCCGCTCAACTGTGCCCTGAGAGACGTAAAGACACGCTGAGCTACGTCGATTGCAGCCCGGATAGCGGCCAGTTCCTGGCGGTCTTTGATCATCCGCAAACCCTCTACCCAACCACTCGCCTTGGTGAGCGTCCCCACTTTCAGTTGGGCTTGCCATCGGTCAAACATGTTGACCGACAAGTGGTCCCCCTCCACGGCCAAGCTAGCTGGCCCCAGTCGATTGAGTTCGCGGCTGGTTACTTCTGCCTGCAGTTCCCCAGGCTGCCGAATGAATGTCGCCAGTTCCGGAGCCTCTTCGCCAATCTGTTCTTCGAAGCGCGGATCGCTGAGCAACAAATCAGAGTCTTCAGTAACCAGCAGGTAGCTGTCCCCTCCAGTAAAACCCGTCAGATACCTGACGTTGACCGGGTTGGTCACTAGGAATGCTTCGACCTGATGTTGGCGAATTATCTTTCGCAGTCGATCCCGCCTCTTGAGAAAGTTGGACAAAGTGGTGTTTCCTAAAAGTAAAAAAGACAGGAGTGACCTGTGATGTTGAGAGTTGAGAGTTGAGAGTTGAGAGTTGAGAGTTGAGAGTTGAGAGTTGAGAGTTGAGAGTTGAGAGTTGAGAGTGATGTGTGATGTGTGGTTTTTGACCCGAAGCATTTAGCCGCTAATGAGCCGTTCGCCTTCCAAGCTCGGAGGGCAACACATCCTTGCCGGTGGCGTGAGCCACCGGATTCCAGTTGGATGATGGGCTCTCTGACTGGGTTCCATTGTTCCGGTGGCTCGCGCCACCGGTAGAGATATATCGCCCGCTGGGCTAATACCGCCCACCGGGTTCAACTACCATCCCGAGCGGCCGAAACCGGAGCCGCTGCTGCCTCCCGAGGATCCGCCCCCCCTAGAGGAACCTCCGCCGCCAAACGAACCGCCTGAAGATCGTCCACCGCCGCCGCCAAACCCTCCGAACCCACCGCCTCCCCCAAATCCACCACCACCAAAAGGCGAATTGTGTTGCCTGCTTCTGGCTGCTCGCCTGCGTCGCTCTGCTTCCGCCGCCTGCTGGGCCGCGATGCGCTTGCGCGCTACCTGCCGCTCGGCTTGTGATACGGCTGCCTGAGCCGCTACGGCGGCCGCTTGAGCCAGTTCCAACACGATGCTGTAATTCCCCTGCTGCAGCCCCTGCCGAGCACGCTCTAACTCTCGTACGCCGGGCGATCCGAGCACCTGAATTCCGTAGTCTCCCGACCACTGCTCCGCTTGAAAGACCGCCTGGGAGGCGACTTGGAAATTCGACAAGGCCTGGCTGGCATTTTGCAATTCGCCACCCAGTAGATCACAGGCCGTGCGCAGTTCAATCTGAATCTTTGAGGCGCTGTCGTCGACTGTCTTCCATTCACCGTGCGTAGCTTTCAAATCGCGTTGCACTCCCGCAAGGGCACGCGCCAGTTCACCCACTCTCGCATTGGCTTGTACGATCGCTCGGCTATCGGGGACGCCATCGGTCTGCGATTGCTGAACCAACTCTTCCGCCGCCCGCAATTGCCGCTCCGCCCCCGTGACCGCTCGGGCCGCTTCAGCGTGCGCCTGACGATCCGCACCAGCCTGTCCTTCCAACTGCCCCAGTCTTTTCCCCAGCTCGGCTAGGCTCTCGCCGACCACAAACGGATTGCGACTGAGTCGGTCTGACGCCAGAGCGTTTTTCCAGCCGCTGAGCACGGTTCCCAGCGACTCGATGGCAGCTAACGTGCGGGGCATGATCAGTGGATCGCTGCTGAGATTGCGCAGGCTGGTCCACTGGTCGTTCAAGCGTCCGAGCAAAGCGGTGTTGTCTTGCGACTTGGCAGCGATGGCTTGCACTAGCTCATGGATGTGGTCGAGCTTCAAATGCGATTGCTCGGTGATAGCGGCCGCTTCATGTAGATCATCGGCGGCTTGCAAAACTAGCGCATCATCCCGAGCCTGCTGCGCGCGCTGCAAGAGCTGCTCGACGCGCGAACGAGGCTCCTGCGCCGCTTGCAACTCGGCCTGTGCAGAGAGCCTTTCGGCCTTATTGGCTAGTTGATCTTGCGTCGCTGGCGGCATGAGCAAAGTGGACGCTTCGTAGCGCTCCTCCACCGCTGCCAATTCTCGCTGCACCTCAGGCAAGCGCTGCGTTAAGCGCTCCAGTTCCCTTTGCACCAACTGGCGGTACTCGCCGTAGTTTTCAGCCGCGGCCTGCGAGGCTTGCACCAAATCTTCCGCGCGCGAAGCCATGGTCTGCATCGCTTCCAAAGCGGATTCAACTACTTCGGTACGCCCTAAATTGAGCGTGCTGCGAGCGGCGGCTAACTGCTCCAAGGCGGTGGCCAGCCGATCGTCGGGATCCCGTTTGGGTTCGTTGAGAACTCGATCGATCGATGTGCCCAGTTGGCTCGCCAGTGCCTTGCGCCCATCTTCGATGCGCGTCTGCAGCGTTTGCAATTCAGGAGCCAGTTGTTCTTCGATTCGCTGAGCCAGCTCGACACATTTTTGTGCCTTGCCGCGCAAACCAGAAAATCGATCTTCTAATTCTGCAAGCTCAGGCGCAATCGATCGCTCGGTGGCTTGCTGCAGCCAAGTGTTGGCTAGGCCCGTGAATTCGCGCAAGACATCATCGATCCAGGTCGACGTATAATTCCACTGTGCCAGCTTCTCGGCCGCAGCGGTGAGCTCTGGGAAGAGCTGCTCCCGTGCTTGTCTAATCTGCGTCACTAGCGCGCCGGCCTGTTCCAGTTGTCGCCGCGCCTCGGGGATCGCTCCCTGCATGGCTTCCACCGCATTAAAGGCCGAAAGTTGGTCGGCGGTTGCCAAATCTTCTTGCACTCGCGGGATAAATTGCTCAAAGAAATTCGGTAGATAAAAATAGTGATCGTCGGCTGCGGCCTGCGTCAGCTCCTTCTCGCGAACAGTCATCTGCTCCAGCTCAATTTGCAATGCGCTCAGTTCGTCGTTAACATTCGCTAAGCAGTTTTCGATGGTATCCAGAGCTTGCGTAGCATCCTGTCCGCGTTTTTTGAAGGCCTGGAAGACATCTTCAAAAGTCATCGAAATCTGTTCGGGGAGCGAGCCGTTTTTGTCTAGTGGGATTTGATCGCGCAGCACCGATGGCAGACCACCGACGCGACTGAATTGCAACGGTTTACCATTGACTAAATTGACCGCTTGCTGATAACGCGAAGGACTGAATTGATTGGCCAGACGCGCCGTCGTGCTGCTGGGATACACCAGCTCGCGGGCTTCACCGAGCACGCGGCGGACCTCCTTGGACATGATAAACAAATCGTCGACATAATCGAGAGCTTGATTGCTCAACTGTTGGGTCCGCCCTTCGTAGCCGCGTTTCTTCAGTTTTTCACGGTTACCCAGAATATCTTCGTTGCGCACGAAGAGCCTATCGATACCATCGGTTTGCTCGGCCACCGAGCGCTGGCGCTCGGCCAATTCAGCTTGAGCCTTGAGCATCGCGGGGCGTCTGCGCCGATTGAGAAATGCCAATGCGCCAGCCGCGACCAGCGCCAGCAGTCCCAACATGAAAAACACGGTGCCGCGAATCCACATGCGACGCAGTTCGGATTGACGAATTGCGGCCGCTTCCTGAGCCAACGCAGTTTGTCCGGCTTGCACTTCATTATCGATTTCAGCCAACGCTTCATCGATGCCCAACTCTCCCTGCTGCGCACTGCGTTTGACCTGGCTGATTAGCTTGCGAATCGTGTCGACATTGGCTGCCGCCACGCCGCCGGGCGATTGTTCCAGCACCGCCAGCTTGCTCTCCAGCGATTGTTGCCGCTGGTCGAGTCCATGCACTGAGGCGTAGCCGTTGAGATGCCGCTCGACCGCGTCGCTCAGCCGCGTTAAACGCTGGCTCATGTCGCGGGCCGTGGCGGGAGTAAGCTCCGCGGCGATGGCGTCCAGCTCGGTGCGCCAAGCAGCCAGCGGCGGAGCGGCAAGTGCGCCAGTCGCGGTGGGATTGGTTTGACGAAGATTGGCCGCGTTCAATTGCACTTGCTCGACGCGCTCGCCGATGGCCGTCAATCGCCGACGCACTTCCTCGACGGCCCGCTCGCGCTCACGCTCGGCGCGCGACGCTGATTCGGCTTCCGAGCGGATGGCCTGCTCGAGCTGCGCATTGATAGACTTGATCGTGTCTTTGGCTGCGTCGATGATCCGCCCACCGCCGCGCATGGCTCGAAAAGCGGGCTGGTCCAAACGCCCCATCCAGGCCGATTCGCCCAAGCCGCGACGGTCCTGCGCATCGGACCCGAAGTAGCTGAATTTTCTTTCTCGTAGAAACAAAACAAAAATCGCGCCGTCGCTCTCACCGGTTTGGGCATTCTCCAGATTGCCAAAGCCGGTGCGATTGCTCAAGCCATTGCCCAATGCGTGTTCGACCGCGTCCAACCCTTGATAATCGCGTCCATCGGCCGCTCTGAAGCGTTCCCCAGCGGCGGATTCCATCAGCACCACAGTCCAGTGAGGCGCATTCTTGGCAATCCACTCTTGGAGTTCGTCGAGCTGGCTGCGACCGACACCAATGTTCCCTTTGACAAATACGTGCCGATTGGGTGCCCAGTTGGCAATCACATCCTGCACGTGTTGAATAATGCTCACGCCGCCCGCCTGCTGTGAGCTAGCTGCCGGTTGTGCATGAGCAACGCTAGGATAGAGTAGGCAACAGCTCACGACCCACAGAATGGCACCGCGACCGTGGCCGCACCGAGTTGAAAATTTGTGCATAAGGGCAAATTTTATTAGAGCTGTTGGGGATAGAGTTGTCGCGAGAGTATATTCTAGCGAACAGTTTTATCGTGATCAGCTTGCATTGGGACAAAAATTAATGTCACCGATCATAGGTAGCCGAAGTCGCCAGACTTTGGGTGATCCAAGTGAAACTCAAAGTCTGGCGACTTCGGCTGCGGCGGTAATCCTTCGATCGATGCAGTAGTCCCTCGATCGATGCCAGCCGCGCAGCCTTTCCTACCACAGTTACATTCCGCCCACTGTTCGTTTTCACGGAGCCATTGTAGATGAATAACAGCCCTCCCGCCGTGCGTTGGTATCAACGCATCGGTCCCAGCTTGATTACCGCCTGCGTAGTCATCGGTCCGGGGAGCATCATGACCAGTTCGACGGTAGGAGCCAACGAGCGCTACGCGATGCTGTGGGTGGTGGCCGTGTCGGTCGCCTTCATGTTGCTCTTCATGTCCTTGGGTGCCAAGCTGGGTGCGGTGGCCGACGCTTCGCCAGGCACAATTATTCGCCGCCATGCCGGCTGGCCACTGGCATGGTTGCTGGGGTTAAGCGTCTTCTTCATATCTTCCGCTTATCAGGCCGGCAATAATGTCGGGGTGGCTTCCGCCTTCGAAGTCTTTGTAGAGTCAAAGTGGGTAGTGACCGGGCTGCTGATTGTCTTTAACGCATTGGCGATCAGCTTCTTATACGTCTTTAGCAATCTGTACGTCATGCTCGAACGCGTGATGATGGTCTTCGTCGGCCTGATGCTGGTCAGCTTCGCTATTAATCTCGTGCTGCTCAAACCCGATTTGGGTGCGATGGCGGCCGGCTTTATTCCGTCGGTGGGACGTTCGACGGATATGCTCCCGTTGTTGGGATTGATCGGAACGACCCTGGTCATCGCCGGGGCGTTCTATCAAGCCTATTTGGTGCGACAGAAGGGATGGAAGGTAGAGGATCTGAGGCATGGCATGATCGATGCCCGCGTCGGAGCGTTCGTCATGTTCTTGATTACCGTGATGCTGATGTCGACGGCTGCCGCTGGGTTGTATACTGGGGAACCTGTCAGATTGAACAATCCAGTCGAAGTCGCCCAGTCGCTGGAAGTTACTTTCGGCCCGACGTCGAAATTTATTTTCTGTTTTGGACTGTTCTCCGCCGCCTACTCGTCCTTTCTGATCAACTCCATGGTGGGTGGCTTCATGGCCGCCGACGCAATCGGCTGGGGAAGCAAGCCCAGCGACCTTGGCCCACGCGTATTGACCACGGTTGCATTGGTCATCGGCATGCTAGTTGGCATCGCGGTGCAACAATTCGATTTTGATCGCACGCCCACGATCATCGCGGCCCAGGCCGTTACCGTCGTAGCCGCCCCCTTGGTCGCGGGCGTATTATTATGGCTGACCAGCTCGCGGGCCGTGATGGGCAAATATGCCAACCGCCCGTGGACGATTGCTGCAGGTTTGATCGGTTTCATACTGATGTTAGCCATGGCCGGCAAAACCGCCTTTGTCGATCTGCCCAAAACAGTCGACAGCTACCGCCAAAGCTCTACCCAGTAATCGAGATGGGCCAATTCGGCCAATGCCTGGGCCTGAAGTGGACCCTGAGTATAGTAGCGATTTTGCCGCATGGAACCAATTTAGCTTCACGCCACATGCCCGCAAGCCTCGACGGGGCTTGCGACGTACACCTGCCTGTGTAGGATGGGCGGCGGAACTGTTTCAGCAGCGCATTCAAAGGCATTCAAAGACCGCCGCAGGCAAACCAAATGAAAAATCCACAAACTGTCTACGAAGTTGTGCAAATCCTCGAGGACTATCATGCGCGCCGCCTAGCCACCTACACTCGCTTGCACTGCGATGCCAGCGATGCCCTGGCTAAAATTCTGCTCGAGCACCTGGTCACATTAGAAGATCATGCACTAAAAGCCGTGCGCGGTGAACTTAAAGAACTTGATCCGCAGCGCTCAACCTATTTGAGTTCTGGGCCGATGCTCAGCGAGGAAGCGTCCCTGGCGAGCGATTGTCACTGCGTTGACGATCCTTCGTTTCACGACGCGTTGACTTGTGCGCTGACTTCGGGCCCCCTGCTGGAAGAGCTGTTTTCCCGTCTAGAGGGGTCGAGCGCGGCGGCATCGGTGCTGGATTTAGTCAAGCGTCTGCGCGAGCTGCAGCAGACCAGAGAGCGTCAGATTGCCAACTTCACTCGCCAGGATTAGCGCAGAATGGCGTTAGATTTAGCTGCCATACCGTTCAATTGCTCAAAATATTGTGGCTAGGCCGCAGTCGATTTGGGCAGCTCGATAGCCACCTGCTCGATGCAGTCGGCGTCGATGCAATCGGCCTGTGACACCGCCCCTGCGACGAGAGCCAAGTCGGTGATTTGCACGATCCGCCGCGCGATCCCGCGGCTCATATCCTGGATTCGCTCCACTGCCGTATCGGTGAACACCGGCGTGTTGCGCCCCAGGCTGATGCTCATCCAAGCCAAGAACTCGGCCGACTGCATAATATCCCAGGCGGGCAATTCAATCTGCAGGTCGCAACGCTCGACGATCGAGCGACTGACGGCGCTGGCCATTTGAGTCTCGACGGCAAAGATGACGGTCAGAGGGAACTCCATCGCCAGCAGTCGCGACAGATCGGCCTCCGCCGCCGCTGTGGCGCTTTCGCTGTCATCGACCAGCAGCACGGTCTGCGTCCCTTCGCGGCTGGCAGCTTGAAAGTAATCGCGGATCAACGCCCAGGCCGTCGGAGTATCGTGCGCACGCCCGTACCCAGATAGACGCTGCCCAAATAAACATTGCCCCGATAAACGACCGGCTAGATCAGCCAACAGCTCGCCAGGAGCCAGCCCCAGCATGGAAGCTCGCAGAATCTGCAATCCAGGCACGTCGGTCCCAATTGGCGGATGGGCGGCGCAGTATCGCAGCAATCGCGACTTGCCAACCCCGGCAACTCCCACCAGCGCGCCGACAGTTCTGCGATTGCTGACCAAGAACTCGATGCGAGCCAGCGCTTCGTCGATCGTGGCCCCGCGAAAAAAAGCAGATCCGCTGAAGGGAGGGGCATTCAATTGCCAGTAGCGCCAGTATGTCACTTGTCTGTACCCTTGTATGCGAATCCGTCCTGCCCGGTGGGCAGTCAGCTCCTCAAATGCGAAGCTCGTGCGCCAAGCG
>CAKQNH010000015.1 GCA_934255105.1 uncultured Pirellulaceae bacterium | reverse complement strand
GTGCGAAAATGCAAGCAAAGGTGAGCGTGCTGCTGATTTAGCTCGACGAATATGGTGGCGTTCAGCGAGAAGTATCGTTTTTTGAAACAATTGCTCTACTCTCCATCCCAAAGTAAAACTCTAACCGAGCACTACAGGCCGCTCTCGCTGCGGCTACAATTGGTCGCGTGACGACTGCTGAAATCGACACCCCAGCGAAAAGTTGTCGAGAAGTATTTCGCGGCGAGTTCACGCTGAGTTGAGCTTCTCGAAGTGTCAAGTTAGCCGGTCAGTTGTGACTCCCGACCGGGACAAGCCCGACGGAAAGTTGTATTCCGGTGGCTCACGCCACCGGCAGGGATGTTTCGCCCTCCGGGCTGGGAGGCTCACGGGTGGGAGATTCGAGGGTGCGAGATTCGAAGGTGGGAGATTCGAAGGTGGGAGATTCGAAGGTGGGAGATTCGAGGGTGCGAGATTCGAGGGCGTGTGCTTTAGCCTAAAAACTTGCGCTCCAGCCCGGCAAGTGGGCAATGGGGGCGACGGTGGTTGAGAATTAAATTAGCCGAAACAGAAGATAAAGCGGGCAACGGCGACGAGTTGCGAATCTGATACAATTTCTCCACGAATCAGGTCATTGTGCAATTCTCTGGGTTAAATCTATGCCGTCTGAGTTGACTCAGCGATTGGTTGCTTTTCGGCGGAGCCATCCGGCTTGGCTGCTGCTGGCGTCGACGAACGGGCCGCTGACGCTGGCAGCCCTGAAGCAACTGCTGGATGCTCATCCAGCGGGGATCGATTTTGATGAAGCCGTTGAGCATTTGGCGACCACATTTGCGGAGCATGCGGGCGATCCGCAGTTTGAGACGGGCGAAGACCACTCGCTGGCGGCACGGCGGGAGATGCGCGGGTGGATCAAACGCAAGCTGATCGTCGAACGCGACGGAAAGCTGCTGGCGACCAATGCGTTGGAGCGATGCTTCTTCTTTCTGGAGTCGCTCGAGGATCAGGCGATGACGTCCACGGCGTCGCGTTTGACCACGGTTCAGCGAGCGATCGAAAGCCTGCAAGTGCAGCTCAGTACCAACCAATCGGCGCGGGCGGACATGATCCAAGAGCGTATCGATAAGCTCGAAGAGGAAGTGGACGCGGTGCGCCGAGGTGAATTCGAGGTGCTTTCTGGCAACCGCGCCGAAGAGGAGATTCGAGAGGTTTATCAATTAGCGGTCAGCCTGAGAGCGGATTTCCGCCGCGTCGAAGATTCGTTTCGCCAAGCCGACCGCGAATTGCGCCAACGGATCCTAAGTGAAAAACGACATCGAGGAGAGGTGGTCGATGAGCTACTCGATGGACACGATGCATTGCTCGAAACCAACGAAGGTCAAGTGTTCGATGGCTTTCATCAACAATTGATACAATCAGCAGAGCTGGAGTTGATGAAGTCGCGCTTGCGCAGCATCCTCGAAAATGCAAATACGGACAAAGCGCTCGAAAGAAAGCAGAAAGCCGACCTGCGAGGACTGGTCTCACGATTGGTGGACGAATCGCAGCGCGTCATCCAGGCGCGCGCGCAGAGCGAACGCGATGTGCGTGGTTTTCTAAAAGCCGGTTTAAACGAAGAACACCTGCGCGCAGGTGCATTGGTCCAGGAGATACTGCGAGTCGCTCTGGCGGTGGATTGGCAATCGCAAAAAGTACGTCGAGCGCCCAGCCCGTTGCCACCCGTCGCAGTGTCACTGTCGAATCTTAACATCGTCGAGCGGCTTCTAGTCAAACAGACAGGCTCGAATGAGGAGGCAGACTTGGATCTGCATGTGGCAGCGGCGGACCCGTCGCAGATGGAGGATGAATTCTGGCAAGCCTATAATGCACTGGATCGCGCCCTGTTGTTTGAAACGACCATCGCGAGTCTTCACGCTGCGGGACGACCGTTGACGATCGGCGAACTCGCGCGTGCATTGCCACCGACGCACGATCTGGAAATACTCAGCTATTGGTTGGCAATGGCTCGCGAAGCTGGCGTGGGTGTGGCTGACGACGAAGAGTCGGTTGAATCGATTGAGTTGGTGGACCAAGATGAATTGGCGACTCGTTTCTTCGTGCCTTTGGCGCACCTGTCGAGCGAGATGGCCGAGCAACTCGATGTCGACCGGCTGGAGTGATACCAATGTCCAATATTTTTGACGAAATGGCCGCCGGCTCTGATGCAGACCAGCCGCAATATGTCGAGGGCGTGACGCCAACGCAAACTCCGCTAGCCGACGAGATCGATCGGGCGGGCGACAACCGAACCGCAGGCGATGTGCGGCGGGCGATTCAAGAACTATTGCGGCTGGGGTATCTTGAGGAGAGCCGAAAGCCCGAGATCTTTCGCAAGGCGATCATCCACGAAAGCGAGATCAACGCGGCACTGGAGCCACTGGACCTCGCCGTCAAGCTGGATACGCACCGCGGCATCGCGTTGGTCGTGGTTCGCAGCGATGCAGGGAGCAATCCAGAGAGTGAGCCAGAGAATGATGCGAGCCTCAGTGACGAGTGGTCTCATCCGCTGGTACGTCGGCAACGTCTGACGCTCGAGCAATCTCTGCTGATTGCGATCTTGCGTGGGGCCTTCGTACTTCACGAACAAGAGTCTGGCGTCGGTGGGCGACCGGCGACGATGGCGGTCGACGAGTTGTTGCCGCAGTATCTGACCTACATCGGCGATTCGGGCAGCGATGCTCGCAACGAGACTCGTCTGAACAATCTGTTAGAACAGCTCAAGGGCTATGGCGTTGTATCCGAAGTCGATGCGAAACAGGAAATAACAATTCGTCCTTTGATTGCCCACATCGCCGACCCTGAATCACTCGATGCCCTGTTGCAGACGATGGTTCAAATGGCGGACGGTGGATCGTCAAATCAAGATGGGGAAGCGGAATGAACAAACAAGTCAGCTTCCTTGACGATTCGTTCGAAGAAGCCGAACCCATAACAGAAGCTTCTCAAGTCGATGACATAGATCGACCGGAAGCTGAGGTTTCTTATCGACTGCACACGTTGGAAGTCTTCAATTGGGGGCCATTCTGCGGACTGCACCGAATCGAATTTGACGAAGCAGCGACAGCGATCATTGGACCGACGGGCAGCGGTAAGACCACTTTGGTCGATGCGCTAATGACGTTGTTGGTCGTTCAGCCCAGGTACAATTTGGCATCGACGGGTGGCATCGAAAGCGATCGTGACTTGATGTCCTATGTTCGCGGGGTGCTCAGCGGAGATGGCAGCGAGGGACGTGAGCAAGTCACTCGGCCTGGCAAAACGATCACAGGGATCAGTGCTACTTATCTTTCCGGTGATCAAACGCTGCGACTCGGGACGCTGCTGTGGACTGACGGAACCAGCAATGCAGCGGCGGATTTGAAGCGTCGCTGGATCTTTTCCACGGCGGTGGATCAATCGCTCGAAACTTGGTTGCGCGCTCTGCATGAAAATAGCGTTCGCGAATTGATGAAAATGTCGCGTGAGGTCACGGGCCTTCGAATTTGGGAATCCAAAACGCAGTATCTGGTCCACACACGCAAATTCTTTGATGTGGGTGACAATGCATTCACATTGCTGAATCGTGCGGCAGGCCTCAAGCAACTGCATAGCATCGACGATATTTTTCGCGAACTGGTTCTCGACGATCGCTCAGCGTTTGACCGAGCCTTGGAGGTCGCTGCCGAATTTGATAACCTGGCAGCGATCCACGCTGAATTGCAGAGCGCGCGCAAGCAGCGCGACGCACTGATCCCCGTAGAGCAAGAAGAGCAGGCGCGACTGAAGCTGGCTCGTAAATCGGAGCAGTTGAAAACGCTGCGCCGCATTGTGCCTACTTGGTTTGCCATGCTGGGGTCTCGGCTTTGGAAGGAGCGGCTTGAGCAGTTGGAAGCGGATAAGGCAGAGTGTGAGTTAAAGCTGCTGCAGGAGAAGAAGGCGGAAGACGACTGCCGGATCCGCGTCGATCAGTTTCGCGAGTTGTATCATGGACTCGGCGGGGCATTGGTCACGCAACTCGAAGAGACGATCCGACTGCAACAAGGCATCGTCGACTCGCGCCGCAAGCATGCATTGGACTACCAACACATGGTTGGTGCGTTTGATTTGAGCATCGAACTGAGCGACGAACTGAGCGACGAGCTGACCGCCGGCGCACTGCGCGAAAACCAATCGCGACTGCGGGAATCCAACGAGCGTTTGACTGTGCAGCGTGAATTGCAGCAAACTGAGACGCTAGGCACGATGTCCCAGGCTCAAGCGCTCGCAAAGCAACTGGCTGAGATCGTAGACGACTTGCGAAAAGTCAAAGATCGACCCGGATCGAATATCCCGCTTCAGTTTCAGGACTTTCGCAACGATTTGGCTCGACATCTGTCACTCGCCGAAGAGGATCTGCCGTATTTAGCGGAGATGATCGAAGTGCAAGCAATGGAATCCGACTGGCGAGGTGCGATTGAACGTGCATTGGGCTCGGAACGTCTGCGTGTATTGGTGCCGGATGAATACTTGCGGGAGGCGTTGGGCTGGGTCAACGATCGCGATAACCGGATTCACGTGCGTCTGCAAGCGGCCAAGCAATCGGCAGTTACAGTCAACTTTTTTTCAGACAGCTTTGCCCACAAATTGAATTTCCGGCCACACCCACTGCGGGCCGCCGCCGCGCAACTGATCGCATCGCGCGATCTTCACTGCGTCGGATCAGCCAGCGAATTGGAGCGAACCGAACATGGTCTAACGATTCAGGGTATGACCTCGGGGCGTCGTGGTCGTTTTGAGAAACAGGACCAACGTCGGCTCAGCGAGGGTTGGCTGACCGGGTTTGATAATAAGGCTCAGTTGAATTCGCTCTTAGAGCAGCACCGAGAGATAGAAGCTCTCTTGCAAAAAATTAACACACGAGCAGCCGAACAAAAGAATCGACTCAATGAACTGGACAAGAAGGGAGTCGCAATCGAGCGTTTATTGAGCCTTGAATTTGCGACGATCGACCTGCCGGGTGCCGAAGCCGAACTGGCCGGTTTGCAAGCTCGATTGGCTGGGTTGCTCGACCCCGATTCCGATGCGAGCAAGGCCAAAGCGAAATTCGATGCTGAAAATTCATTGTTGAGTGCGTTGCGACAAGCGACCAACGATCAGCAGGTAGAGATTGGGGTTATCGAGTCGGAAATTGGAAAGTGCCAAAGCCGATTGACCGAGGCGAATGAGGGGGTCGGCAGCGGCCTGTCGAAGGAAGAGCAGGAGTTGGCTGGCAAAAATGTCAAGCTCCCCGACAAACTTCAGGCTCAACAACTCGACAACGAAGAGAAACGCTATTTCAAACTTATCAACGAGGAGGCCAACAAGCACGCCGAGCGTGTGGCCGACCAGGAAAAACGTTTGATTCGGTGTATGGAAGCGGCCAGGCGTACCGACAGCGGTGAGCTGGCTGATATTGGTTCGGAACTGGAAGACGTGCCGCACTATCTCAAACGACTCGCTGTGCTACAGAAGGAGGCGCTGCCTGAAAAACTGTCGCGGTTCCTAGAATACCTGAATCGATCATCCGACCAAGGTGTCACGCAGCTCCTGCGCGCGATCGAAGAACAAGTGGATGCAATCGAGTATCGGATATCCGAACTGAATCGGACGCTGCTAAAAGTCGACTTTCGATCGGGTCGCTACTTGCAGTTGCAACCGCAACGATTGCAAGACGAGCGCAAGCGTGCTCTCGATGCGGCCGTGCGAACGCTGCGAAGTGCCGCGATGAAAGATGACCAGGGGGAAAGCCACTACAAGGCGCTGCGGGACATGGTCGACATTCTGCGTGACGCGGCTGACAATCGACGTCAGGTTGGGTCGCGGGCGCTGCTGGATCCGCGATACCGCTTGAACTTCTTCGTGGTCGAGGTGGATCGTCAGTCTGGCAATACATCGCCACGACGGACCGGATCGCAAAGCGGTAGTGGTGGCGAGAAGGAATTGATGGCGAGTCATATTCTAACTGCTTCGCTCAGTTACGCACTGTGTCCTACGGAAGCTACGCGCCCGTTGTATGCAACGGTGGTATTGGATGAGGCGTTCTCGAAAAGCTCACCGTCGGCGGCAACGCGCATTATCGACGCCCTACGAGTTTTTGGTTTACATCCGATCTTCGTGACACCCAACAAAGAGATCGGTTTGCTTAAGCGGCATACGCGGAAGGTGATCTGTGTGCAACGCATCGGCGGGCAATCCAGCGTCGCCTCGATCCGCTGGGAAGAGCTCGAAGCGATGGCGCCTAAAATTGCGAACTCTCAGCCGTCAAATACTTAGCACTGACCCAAGCGTTTGATGTGGCGAATATGGGTAGCCGAAGTCGCCGGACTTTGGATAATCCACGTGGCGGCCAAAGTCTGGCGACTTCGACTACAACAGTAATTTTTCTGACGATACTCAGCCCATGAAATCACCTGCCGATGCCAAACGCATTTTGCGGCGACAGTGGGAGTCTACTGACACGCGCGCCAACCGCCTGTTGGGTAATGACATATGGCCAGTTGAAATTGCTATCGGTGTGCCGAGTCCAGAAGCCATCGTTTCACGGCTGGACGAAGTCAAGGCCCACGTTCAGCGCTGGCGATCGGTAGGGCTTGGAGAGGTGTTGTGGGTGCAGCGCAGCTATCGTGCGACCGCCGATCCGATCGACTTGCCAACTCGGTGGCGTCTCGAGCGTCCAACCGATTGGATTGCCGCATGCGATGACCGACAGGTCTCGCTTGAGTTTGAGACGCTTTCGGCGATCATTGGAAATTGCGATCCGATCTTCCACGAATTGCTGGTTCGCCGTCGCAGTTTGTGGCGAGACAAAGCGACCACGGAAGTGATCTTGGCAGCCCAAGTAGCGATGGCGTTGCTGCCTGGATGTGCTGAGGGACGCCCGCTGAGAACGCTTTCGCTGTCTGGGACAGACACCAAGTTTTTGGAGCGCAATGAGCGGCTGGTTGCGTCCTTGCTGGATCAGCGATTCGATGGTGAGGCAAGTCGAGTCGGCCTCGAAGCATTTTTGAACGCGGCCTCGCGGACCAATCACTGGCTGTTGGTGATCGACCTGGATGGCAGCCTGCTACCGTTTGAGAAAATAAGAGTGCGAAGCTCTGAGTTACTGGCGACGTCTCTCAAATCTTGCAATCTGTTGATCGTCGAAAACGAAACATGTGGGCACCTATTGCCTTCGCTTCCTGGGACGATTGCAGTTTTGGGCAGCGGGTTTGATCTTAGCTGGACCCGTGCGAAGTGGCTGAGGGAAAGACGAGTGGGCTACTGGGGCGATCTGGATAGCTGGGGTCTGACTCTTCTTGCCCATGCTCGAAGCAATATTCCACACCTTACGGCATTGATGATGGACGGCCGGGTATTCGACGACCACCAGGCTGCCGCCGTTAGCGAGCCGGTCCCCGCGCCGGAGCAACCTCCAGGCGAACTGGGAGTCGATGAACGATTACTTTACAGAAAGCTACAGTCCGCCATCCATGGGCGGCTCGAACAAGAGTACATCGCTCCAGACATCGTCCATCAAGCAATCAAAGCTTGGGCTGTAAGTTAAACCGTGTGGGCCGCGGTCCATTCGCTGCTGAGTGTGGACGCGCGGGGCGATGCCCACGTGGTTTAACGAATGCCGATGAGCTGCTCGCTCAAGAATAGTCCAGGTTAACGGGATGCCGATCTCGATTGTTCCTGAGCGGGGTAAATCCGCTTGCTACCGCTGATTTTTCGGACTTGCGTTCCCGACCGGGATGATTCTGTTTGACTTTGCCTGTTTTCTAAGGTAAATTTCCCGAGCGGGAAAATGATTGGTGTGATAACTATTTTGCAAACCAGTTGTCCTGAGCGGGAGTATTGGTGGCCATTATGACTCGAATTGCGAGCGTGGAAGATATCGGGCGACTGGTTCGGCAGCGCCGTAAGGAGGCTGGTCTGACGCTCAAGGAAACTGCTGGAATGGCAGGCGTGGGAGTGCGTTTTCTTTCGGAGTTGGAACGCGGCAAGCCAACTCTACAAATCGGACTGGCGATTGAGGTGCTGCAATTGTTTGGTCTCGAACTGCACATCTCCTCTCGAGGTGAACCGCAGTAATGGAGCAACTCTACGTCAGTTACCGTCAGCAGATCGTGGGCGTGATTTCGCAGACCGCATCGGGATTGATGGATTTCCGGTATGCGGGTGGCTGGAGCGCGTCATCAGCCGCGTTTCCTATTTCTCTGTCATTGCCACTGAATGGAAAGTTTTCAGTGGAGGCAGGCCATCATTTCTTTGCCAACTTGCTACCCGAGGGTAATGTGCGAGAGCAAATCTGCAGGTCGCTAAAAATCTCCACCAACAACGACTTTGAACTATTGAAAGCCATCGGCGGCGACTGTGCTGGCGCATTGGCAGTCACCGCGTCCGATGCCCTTGATTCCACGCTGTCTCTACCGCGTTTCGAATCGGTTTCGGACGAGCAACTCGCCCTCTGGTCTGTCGGAACTCCAGATGCTTTCTCGGCGGTTACAGGGCAGAACGAAGTCAGGCTCTCCTTAGCAGGTGCACAAGACAAATTGCCAGTATGTGTCGCTAGCGGTCAGATCTTGATTCCGATGGGCAGTACGCCCAGCACTCATATTTTAAAATTTGCCTCCCCATATTACTCGCACCTTCCCGAAAACGAAACATTTCTCACTTTGCTGGCGAGTGAAGTCGGACTACCTGTGGTGGATATTAGTCTGCGGAAAACGGCGAATGCTCCAGTGGCATTGATCACACGCTACGACCGACGTTTTTCTGAGGGGCATTTCATTCGCATGCACCAAGAGGATTTCTGCCAAGCGCTCGGTATCAGTTCTTCGCGGAAGTACGAGAAAGAGGGTGGTCCTAGCATTAAGCAATGCGTGGAGATCGTACGGCGACATACGGCTTACCCACTGGTTGATCTACAGAAGCTATTGCACTGGATGCTGTTCAATTTGATCGTTGGCAACGCCGATGCGCACGGTAAGAATCTGTCCTTGCTCTATGACTCTACGGGCTGGCCGCGGCTTGCGCCATTCTACGATCTAGTGTGTACGCGAAACTACAAGAAGATCTCACGCGAGATGGCCATGAATTATGGTGGAGTCTGGGATCCGGATCTCGTTAGCGCTAAACACATAGAAGGCTTGGCGATGGATTTTGGTTTCCGATCCAGCCTAGTCATGGAGCAGGTAAATTCGCTGGTTGACAAGGTGTCGAACGGCCTGCCAGTCGCGGTTGACAAGTATGCGCAGCGCTTTGGGGATTCGCCCATTATCGAATGCGTACCGATTGTAATTCGCAAGCTGATTCGGCGGCTTAGAGCACAACTGAAGTGAATGTTGTTGAGTACGGTGCGCGCGACCGGCGGCGGAGCGTCAGGCCACATTGCATCACCTCAGAGATAGCTGAATTACAGAGAGAAAACGAAGTTCAACGGCTGAAGATTTCATGAGGTATGCGATGGTTTTTAGGAACTCACGGATTTGGTTTCGCATGTGACTCGACCGACCATGCCGAGTTCGTACGGCTACCGTAGTACGGATAATGATCCCACAGCACGGGGCCGCCTATGACCCGTGGGTCCGTAGTCTCCTGCAAGTGTTCCCAGAGTTGTTCATGTAATGCTCGCTTGGCCTGAGCGTAGCGACTGTCGCCCGCCAGGTTGGTCATTTGACTTGGGTCTTGTTTTAAGTCGTACAGTTCTTCGGCGGGGCGAATGCCCCAAGCTAATGCGGCGAGTCGAGACACGTCTTGCTCGCTGCGGTGTTCCAGCATGTAGGTTTTCGTCGGTGAACTATCGATTTCACCATAGGGGATGCTGCGTGCACAGTCGGCGGGGTTTGGCGAACCGGCGGGCCAGCGGGACGGTTCGAAGTTGTATATATAAAGATAGTCTTGGGTGCGTAAGGCTCGGCACGGATATCCCTTGCCACCGCGTCGGCAGCCATCGTGGCGTTCCATCGCGATATATGCTGCATCGCGTGGTGCTACCCGTTGATCGCGAAATATGTCCAACATACTGTCGGCGGTCATCATGGCCGGTGGTTGCAATCTGGCCGCTTCCAAAAACGTCGGCGCCAAGTCGCTGAGGTTCACAAACGCATCGACCATGCGTCCAGGATGGGAGATGCCTTGAGGCCAACGAATCGCTAGTGGCACTCGTGTGCCAGCGTCGTAGAGCGTTGCTTTGGCTCGTGGAAACGGCATCCCATGATCGCTCGTCACGACCACTAGCGTGTTGTCGAGCAGACCACGCTTTTCAAGCGACGCGATGGCGCTCGCAACGGCGCGGTCGAAATGCTCGATCTCAACCAGATAATCCAACAGATCGCTGCGCACGATATCATTGTCGGGGAGAGTCGCAGGGACGACCACATGTTGCAGGTCCTTACCGCTGGCGATGCCTGCTCCTGCTTCATAGTCGCGATGGGGTTCGTGCGTTCCCAGCCAAAAACAGAACGGCTGGCCATCGGCTAATTGAGCGAGAAAGTTTTCAAAGTTACCCGCATAGTCGATGTTGGATATACTTCCAAATGGCGGCTTCAACTTGCGAGCGTTTACCACTGCTCCGGCTGGGTTGATAGCCCGGCCGCCGGGTGCCAGCTTTCCCGGCCCCCACGCTTTTCCAGTCGCACCCACGCTATAGCCGGCTTTGCGGAGCAGTTGGGTGTAGGTCGCAAATTTAGCTGGGAGCGTGCTATGGATGTTACCGGCTTCTTCGAGTCGCCAAATCGGTTGGCCGGTCAGGATGGCGCTGCGCGAGGGGCCACAACTGGGCGCATCGCAAAAGGCATGAGTGAATCGCAAGCCCTCGTGCGCAATGCGGTCGAAGGCTGGTGTGGCGACGAGCGGATCGCCGTTAGCGCCTGCGTGCTGGTAACTCTGGTCGTCAGAAATGCAGAGCAAGATGTTGGGACGCGTCTCCTGGGCTGCCGCGTACAAACCGTTGGCAACGATCAACAGCGGCCACATCCATACAAATATCTTCATCTCGCTTATTCTTTGTCTGTCAGACGGTAATCAGGATTTTCAGGCATCATCTGGGCTGCAACCTGTTTCCTCCAGGCGTGTAGCATTGATCGCAACTCGGCGACCTTGGCTGGTTGCTGGAGCGACAAGTCATGCTGCTCGGCCAAGTCTTCGCGAAGGTTGAACAATTGGACCGTGTCGTTCTCGAAGTATTCCAGCAGCTTGTAATCGCCGGCGCGGATCGCACCACCGGGGCTTTGCATGCCATGATTGCTGTAATGGGGGAAATGCCAATAGATGGCGTCGCGGTGCAACTCTGCTTCGCCGTGGAGCAGGGGGGCCAGGCTGATGCCATCGAGATGTTGCTGAGGAAGTAGAGGGAGACCCGCCAATTCCAACAGCGTGGGATATAGGTCATTGCTGATTACTGGGACGTCGCAGGTGTGGTAAGTCTGCTGCATTTCAGGCTGGTAGATGATCAACGGGACGCGTATGCCCCCTTCGTAGAGCCAACCCTTGCCGCCTCGTAGCGGAAGGTTCGAGGTAGAGAAGGCAGCATCGAGTTGTCGCTTGCCAATCACGCGGGCGGGATTTCCAAAGTTCGCGGCTGACATTCCGCCATTATCGGAAACAAAAACAATGATGGTGTTTTCCGATAGCCCCAGTGTATTGAGCTTGTCTACGATGCGTCCCAGGCTTTCATCCATCGACTCGATCATAGCCGCGAATTGGGTATTGTTTTGACGCTGCTTAATTTTGACGGTTCGGTCTGGGAGCACTCGAAACCCGGCCCAGGGTGGTTGCTTCGCTAGCGCCTCGAGTTCTGCCGTCGTCAGTGGCTGTTCGGCATCCGGATTGCTTTCGAGTATGAAGTTAGGGCCGTCAGTCTGTGGTTGCTGTGACCGCTTGCGTTCGTACTTGGAAACCAGATTGTCGGGCCCCTGGATTGGATCGTGAACTGCGAAATGCGACAGGTACAAAAAGAAGGGCTTGCCATCGCTGGTTTCGATGAAGTCCTCGGCGACGTCGGTCAGTCGATCGGTAAGGTAGTCGCCGGGCTGGTCCGCGAGACCGTCGAGCTCAAACGGCGCGTGGTAGCCCAGCTTGGGCCAGCCCTTGTTCCAGCGAGGTACTTGGATATCGAATCCCTGGCTCAAAGGTCCGTAGGGTTCTTCTCCGAGATGCCATTTTCCGATATGGGCGGTGCGATAACCGTGTTCCTTGAGCGCCTCAGCAAGCGTGGTCTCCTGCAAGGGAAGGTGCTGCTGAATCTCCGCATTGAGCAGTCGCTGGAAGGGGAAGTCTTTACGACCGGTGAGCCAATCCGTCAGTTGCAGTCGGGCAGGGTATTTCCCCGTTAGCAGGCTTGCACGTGATGGCGAGCAGACGTGGCAAGCCGCATACGCCTGAGTGAACTTCATGCCCGACGCTGCGAGGTGATCGACGTTCGGTGTGTCATAAAACGAGCTCCCGTAGCAGCTCAAGTCCCTCCAACCCAAATCATCGACCACGAACAACACGATGTTTGGCGGATGGGGCGAGGCCGAATCAGCAGTAGGTGAAAATGCTGCCAAGGACAGCAGCAGCGCATTGAGCAGGGCGGTGTGTGGCGTTCTCATGAAACCAGTTTAACTCATCTCCGCAGCGGACATGAAAGAAAAACTGCAATCGGCGTGGGGGGCGCTCGATGGATGCCCAGGTGTCAGCATGGCCGGCAATGAGACAGTCGAGATGGACTGGTGCCAACCGCCGAAGTTGAGTCAACGACTTGGAAAGGCTGTGGTTTTCGCGGCTCTCCTGATACCCCTCATGGAGGACATCAGAGCATGCAGCGGCTTCCTAGCCTGGGTGCCACAGATCTTTGAGCAAGGGCTCGGCATGCGTAGGATGTATGCCTGTGTGGCCCACAAGTTGCATGAAGAGTCGCTTCACTCATCGCAGCGGAGGGCGAAGGTGAAGTTGATCACTAATCTTAGCCACGATCGGTTTAAACCGAAATGGTGAGCTCGTGCACCGCAGGTGCTGCCGTGGCGTAAGCGCTCCGCCTATGATTCGATAGATAGCGAAAATGGAAATAAAATCACTGGAAGCGACGCCGGCACTGAAGATCGGCTGTGCCGGTTGGAGTCTTCGCCTCGAGCAGCAGAGTCTGTTCGCAGAGGGCGACTCACAGTTGCAACGCTACGCATCTGTTTTCGAAGCGGTCGAGGTCAATAGTTGCTTTTATCGTCCGCATCGAAAGTCAACATGGCTCCGCTGGGCGGAGTCCACGCCCGAAAATTTTCGCTTCAGCTATAAACTCCCGAAGACGATTACGCACCAAGCTCGATTGCAGGGCGTTGACGAGTTGCTGGAGGGGTTTTTGGATCAAGTCGACAACCTAGAGAGCCGACTCGGCACGTTGCTGGTGCAGCTTCCACCCAGCTTCGCTTTCGATTCGCGCGTGGTTTGCGAATTCTTTGCACTTTTGCGGCGGCTAGATGACAGGCGACAAGTGCAGCGGGCTGTCGCCTGTGAACCGAGGCATGCCAGTTGGTTTACGCCCGAGGCGAGCGGTCTTCTTGAGGATCTGGAGGTGGCCGGGGTCGCTGCCCATCCTGCACAATTGGGCCAAGACGTCGTCCCATTTGGCTTTAAGGGGCACGTCTACTATCGCTTGCACGGCGCACCGCGAGTGTATTACTCGGCGTATAGCGACGAACAATTGGAGAAGCTAGCAGTCACGCTCTCTCAGAGCATCGAAGCCGGGATCGAGACCTGGTGTATCTTTGACAATACGGCCGAAGGACATGCTGTCAGCAATGCGCTGCAATTGATGGAGTTGATGCGGCGCGAAGTGGCGTGAACTGATCGTGCGGCTTATCGCTCTTGATAAGCGGCTGAGCGCATTTTGACGGATACTTCAACGCTGTCCGCTAAGCAGGCAACGCTTCGGGGGTTCCACGAATTATCGACTCGTGCTGCTCGACGAACTGCTCGATGCCCCGCATGACTTCATCGTGAAACTCGAATAGGGCTAAGTGACCACCTTCATTTCGAAGCGACTGGCTGTCGGCGGCGACTTGGTTGATGTGGTCCGACGCTTGGGGTTTGGTGATCCGATCATGCTCGCCACCGATAACAAGCAGCGGAACATTAATCTGCCGTAGGGCTGACTGAGCGTCGTAGCGAAACATGGCCAGATTTCCGCAGGCGATATACGCTGGCCAAGCCTGTGTGGATAACCAAGCCGCATAGTCGACATGCTGGTATGACTGCTCGCCAGTGAAACTGGTCAGACGAGTCGTCATCTGCAGCGAGCCGTTTAGATAGCTGTGCCAGTTGGACAGCCACGCTAAGGGTGCCAGCCCAATCATGACATACTGAGATGGCATAATGATGATTTTTTCAAGCGCTGTCCACAGGGGTGCTCCCAACATAGTACGCAGAGGGTTGGTATAGGTGGTGTGTACCAGGATCAGCCCCGCGACATGCTGGCGAAGGCTGGCGCTGTACTTTCCACCATAGATCTGAGTGATCATGCCGCCGATGCTGTGCCCAACTAAGTAGACTGGTTTGGTCGCGCCCAGCGATTGCACCACCGCGTGCAGATCGTCGGCCATCTTGGCAATTTCAAAGTTGCTGTCGTCGGGGGCCTGCGAGCGGCCTAGTCCGGGCAGATCCCACAGCACCAAGCGGAATTTGTTGCCCAGCGTTGCTTTGGCATAATACCAAGCGGTGCTGTCGAGCGACCAACCGTGAGTGAACACCAGCGTTGGACCGTCGAGCTTGCCGTAGATTTCCACGTTGAGACGCGTACCGTCTGGACGATCGACGAGCTTGCCTTGCCCTCGCGTGGGAGTCATCGGCGCGTGCTTTGACGAGGAGAGCAGTCGCGTGATCCAGGTCAGAGGCCAACGCCCGAATAGGCTTAAGCCTGTTAGTAGCAGCCCTAAAGTCAAAAAGACCCAGGGAGGAGTATCGCTCGAAGATTGCTCCACGCGCTCAGTGGCAACTGCGATAGAGCGATCCTCTGCCACCGCTGCTGCGGGATCTGTATCCTCGACCCGGAGATTCGGGGAGTCATCGACTTCGTTGACCGCGACAAGGCGTGGCCTCTGGACCTCGTCTGCGTAGCGCCACAGACAGTAGACACCCAGGCCTAGAACGAACAATCCAATCAGGCCTGTGAACAGAATTCGCAGCGGTGCAAGTGGTGTCATGGAAATGCAGTCGAATGGATAGTGGATAGAACGAACTGGAGAGAATTGCGAATGACAATACTCTTTGGTTTGTAAGCGTACGGCTTTGGTTTGCACCTGAGCAAACGCTGTGCCCGTCTAGCAAGGTGTTGGGCTGCCTGTCACCGCTTGGCTGTCTTTGCCAAACTCAGCTAGCACTCCATCATTATTGCGGTCGAGTGGCGAGTATCCGCTTTCAGAACTCGCTGCCTTACATGCGGCGCGGCGTCGGACCGTTGAGGCGTGTTTGCCACTACGCAATCTGCTGGGATCGCAATCTGAAAATCAGCCTGTTGATCCGGTTCGCTCAATCTTCTCGACAACTTTTACTGCGTGTGGTTCGGGCTGAATACCGCTGCCGTAGCGAACTGCATAAACCTGCGTGGCTTCGGCACCTAGCAGTACGATGATGGCGATGTAGTAGACCCACACCAATAGTACGGCAAACGAGGCCGCCGCCGCGCCCAGATGAGCGGCCGGTTGGCTGTTCGAAAAATAGAGTTGCAGCGCGAATCTTCCAATCAGAAACAATACGGTGGTGATCGCGGTCCCGCGCATCACATCGCTCCATTGCACCTTCGCATCGGGCATGTACTTGAAGATCGCTGCGAACATCACGAACACGACGATGGCTTGTACTGAAAAGTTGATCGTTTCGCCAAGCATTCCCGAGACGCCGATCAGCTCGCTCAGACCGTTCAACACGGCCGAAGCTATCAAGGAGACCACCAGTAAGAAGCCGAGCCCTAGGATCATGCCGAAAGATAGCAGCCGCTTTCGGAGTAGGTCCAAGATGCTCGACCGCTCTGGATCGGGCTTAACACCCCAGACTTGATTAAGTGAAGTCTGCAGTGCTGCGACGACCCCGGTCGCACCGATGACGATCCCTGCGACGCTGAGCAGCGTCTTCCACCACTTACCGGGCTCACGTTCGCTGCTTTCAAGGATTTTCGCGATCTGGTCGCTAGCTTGCGGGTTGCCCATCATCTGCGAGACCTGGCTTTTCAGAGCGGACTTGGCCTGCTGCGCGGCTTGTTCGCTGTCGTACGCGACCGACAGTCCAAAGGTCAACAGCGCCAGCAGCAGATACAAAAGTGGCGGTAGAGCGAAAGCGGTGTAATAAGCCAGCGCGGCCGCCAACGTCGTACATTTATCTTTGGAAAATTCAGCAAAGATCTCTTTGACAAAACCCATCAGCCTACCTCGGGGGGAATGCTTCAATACTTACATGCCAATGCATATTAGTCATTGTTGCAAATTCTATTCCAGCCTGAGGCATCGCCTCCCCACCGTATCAAACAGGATCAGGTGGCATCGGCTAACTCCTTAATGATAACGGCACCACTAAAATGCTCGTGAGTCCGGCTCGCGTTCCCAAATGCGGTGCTGTTTGGCTGCATCAATGAATTGCGATAGCTTTCTCCGCTTTGGCTTCCTTCATCAGCGCCTTGTGGAGTTTGGCATCGACCCCATCGTCAACACGTTCTGGTCGTCTGCGATCGGAACACCCTGGTTGGTCGTCAATCGACCAGATTCTGAACCTGTCTGGTGCAATTCCCCACCACTGCCAACGTATGATTCGGGTTGTGCGCTGGGTGTCGATTTCTTAGCCAATGGAGTGCCCTCGCTCGTATGTGATTTGATGTGATCAGATGCGCTATCATTCCTCAATAGAATCCTTGGAAGACGCAGATCTACAGAGGTTGGTGGCGGTTGGTAAAGTGGTAGCTTGGTGTTGTCGTGGTTGCCGCGTCGCAAACGGCGTTTCATTGCAAATCGGCGAGAGAGGGGCATTTAAATGATTCCTCGGACAATTCCGTTTGGCCACCGGAGAGCACATAGACCGCGAAAGCAATAGCTCGACTTCAGCGTTTTTAAAGCAAACACCTTTTGCGTAATTTGTGCTCTATTGCGGCAATCGCTGCTTGACGGTCCTTCGCCGAACACAGTTTGCGTCGCATGCTGATACAGACGTTCCGACCTCCACGATCAAGAGGATCTGATCGCTGGGCGCGCATGATCGCTTTTCGCATGCGCTTGCCTGGGCTACACATCCTGATCGATTGGCTATAATGCCGTAGTCGATAAAGCGATCAGATTTAAATCAAAATGTAGTGGGATCCGCCAGGATTTCGGCTCTTCCATCGAGGATGGGAAACGGGGCACGCTCCCACTACGATACTACCGGTAAACAATGACACAGAGCATTCCCTTGAAAATCAGCACCGGCATGGCGACGCTTGACGAAATCCTCCATGGCGGGTTGACCAAGGACAGGCTGTACTTGGTTGAGGGTACGCCGGGGACTGGAAAGACAACGCTCGCCCTGCAATTTCTGCTCGAAGGTGCCCGCCTGGGTGAAGC
>CAKQNH010000014.1 GCA_934255105.1 uncultured Pirellulaceae bacterium | reverse complement strand
CCGCCATTCCCAGCGTCTCTTCATCTCCGAGCGGCTGTCGCCGTTCGACCAGTTGCGCGAGGTGGCGATGGAGGCCTGCCTGATCCGCATGTCGGTGGCGATCGCGGCCGAAGTCCAGGCATTGAAACCGATTCATGTGCACGCCGCGCGTCCGGCCGGTATCAACTCGCCCACCGAAGCGGCCATCCTGGGAACGCAGCGGATTGTGGAATTGGTCAAAGGCTGCGGTGCCCGCGACCGCGTTATCTGCTTGCTGTCCGGTGGCGGTTCGGCACTGTTGGTGGCACCTGCTGAAGGCGTAACATTGGCTGACAAACAAGCGGTCGCACAGCAGATCGCTGCTGCGGGCGGAAATATCGAACAGCTCAATGCGGTGCGGCGACCGTTGAGCCTAGTCAAAGGTGGCGGGCTGGCGCGAGCCTGCCACGCCGCGCAGATGCTGACCCTGATCATCTCCGATGTGTTGGGCGATTCTCTACAGACCATCGCCTCGGGCCCGACCGTATTGCAGCTCGCCAAGGACCCTGAAAACGATTCCTTTCGTAGCCAAAGTCTGGCACATTCGCCCACCCATACAGCCAACTTCGACCTAGACACGCGCATCCAGGCCACACGAGCTTTAGCCGTGCTGGATGAACTCGGGCTGAGCAATTCTCCCGCGTTGGCTGGTGCCGTCCAAGTGCTCAAGCGACAACAATCGCAAACACAATCCTTTCCCAACCAGAGCAACCTTCAGAGCGTGGTGGATAACATCATTCTGGGCAATAATGCCGATGCTGTCGACGCGGCCGGCGTGAAAGCTGTCGAGCTGGGCTACCGCTATGTCATGCAAAGCGCTCGCGGCGTAGAAGGCGACGTGTTGCAAGTGGCCCACCACGCGACCGACGCCATCGTGCAACTCGCCAGCCAAACGCAAATCGACTGCTGGATCAGCGGCGGTGAACCGACGGTCCGGCTACCCAATTCAACAGGGCAGGGGGGGCGCAACCAACAATTGACGCTGGCCGTCATGCGCGAATTGCAATTGCGAAGATCGCAGATGTCTCAAAGGGAGGGGGCCGCCGACTCCATACCCGAGGTCGTATTTCTCAGTGGCGGGACCGATGGCGAAGATGGTCCGACCAACGCCGCCGGAGCATTTTTCGATGATGGGGTTATAGCCCGTGCCGCCGACCTGCGATTGGATGCGGAAGGGTATCTGGCTCGTGCCGATGCCTATTCATTTTTCCAACAAGCCGGCGGGCTACTGCTGACCGGCCCCACCGGCACCAACGTCTGCGACCTGCGCGTGGCATTGTGTAAACAGCGTTAGAATACTGTATTAATTCGCAGTTTTGCGCACCATTCGTAGGTAGGCTCTGTGTGAACTCGACGATGGAATGTGTGTCGCGATGTTGACCGGATTAGCGCACCGCTGTATCTGTCATATCGGCGAAACCCTCGGTCTGCAGGACTACCATGCGTTGATAGAGTCCACCGCGTTGTAGCAGCTCCGCGTGGGTTCCCTGCTCGGCGATGCGTCCCTGGTCGAGAACCAGAATCAAATCGGCATGGGTGATGGTGCTCAGCCGGTGAGCGATCACAAATGCAGTGCGGCCTTGCAGCAAGCGATGCATGCTGTGTTGAATCAGTCGCTCACTCTCACTATCGAGATTGCTGGTGGCTTCATCCAAGATCAAGATGCGAGGGTCTGCCAAGATGGCGCGGGCGATGGTCAGCCGCTGACGCTGGCCACCACTGAGTTTAACCCCTCGCTCGCCGATCCAAGTATCTAGCCCTTGCGGCAGATCGGCGATGAACTCCCAAGCCGCAGCAGCTTCGGCCGCAGCGCGGAGTTGATCCTCATTGGCATCGCGACAGCCGTAGGCGATATTTTCGCGGATGGTGCCATCGAATAGAAACACGTCTTGCTCCACCACGCCCAACAGGCGGCGATAGGAATCCAAGTGGATGTCTTGCAGGTCGCGGTCGTCGAGCCAGATTTGTCCGCGAGTCGGTTCATAAAAGCGCGCCACCAAGTTGCACAGCGTGGTCTTGCCAGCCCCGCTGCGACCGACCAAGGCGACCGTGGAACCCGCTGGAACGGCAAACGAAATCTCCTGCAGCACATCCTGCTCGGCCCCCGGATAACGGAAGCTTACATCTTCAAATCGGATGGCCCCCACCACGTCATGCTGTGCTACTTCGATGGCACCGGGATTGCCTGTCGACTCGGCGCTCTCTTCCATAAGATCTAAAACGCGATCCAAACCGGCCAAGTTGTTTTGAAACGACATGGCGCTAGATGCGATCGATGCAATCGGTCCCAAGAGCATGGTCAGATACACCAGAAACATCATCAGGTCGCCCAGCGTCAACGCGTCGTGCAGGATTTGCCAACCGCCGTAGAGCAACAATCCTGTGGACGCCAGCGGGATGAGCACGTCCCAGATGACTTCGATGGTGCGCGTCGACCACCACACCATCAATTGTTGCCGCACCAGCAAGTTGGTGGCGCGCGTGAATCGCCCCGATTCGCTCTTGTCGCGCGCAAACGTGCGGACTACGCGGATGCCACCGAAGGTCTCAGTGGTGGCCCCATCGATTTGTTGACGTCGCTTGCGAATATCCTTGAACAACGGGCGAACGCGGTGGATCCACGTCCGATGCGTGACCCACACTACAGGTAGCAACAGCAGACCACCCAGCATCAGTCGCCAGTCGACCAGCACCAGCACCACCAGACTGCCAACCAACTGAATGATGGCTTGCCAGGGATTGTAGAGCATATTGAAAATCAGATCGGCGATACCCCCGGCGTCCTCGCGAATCAAACTGGTTGCTCCCCCACTTTTCAGCGCTTGGACACGATGCAGGGGCAGATGCAGCGTGTGCTCGAAGACGCGTCGCCGAATATCTGCCTGGACCAAATTGACCGCCTTGGTGGCGTACCAACGCCCCCACAGATGGACCGCGGTCCGCAGCAGCGTGATTGCACACACCATGCCGGCTATCCAGCCCAGCAGGCCCATCGGTGTCAGCCCCGATGGCAACCAGGCCGCGAGCCAGTCCGGCAGCGGGTGCGGTGGGACCGTCAATACATAATCGATCGCAAACTTGGTCCCCGCTGGGGGCAATAACCCCAGAATTGTAGAGAGCGTCAGCGTCGCCAGCGCGAACAAGACGCTGCGGCGATGCCTCCCCAGCAGTTGCCAGAAGGCACCCAGCAGTTGCCAAAACGTGCGTTGTCGATCCTGCGGTCCAGCAGACTCACCGCGTTTTTGCTTCTTTTTGTCGATTCGCCGCTGGAGCAATTCGTGCAGATAGTCTCGGTAGCGTTGGCGGCTACTGGCGTTAGACATGGGGGATATTCGTAAAGTGGCGAGGTCGTTGAAAAATCGGTGCTAAGTTAACTCAGTCAAGTATACCCGAATGCCATGCAAACCAAACGCGACAGCCCGCTAGTATCGCTGGGCGAATCGACGATAATTGCCGCTGTGCATTGGCTGTGCCAAGCTATTGCACCTTTTTTTATCCATGGCCGTTTGCCCCACTGATCTGACTTGCCTCGGAAACCATCGCATGAGCTCGACTGACAACAACGCTTCCAGCCCGACTCCTCCAGACGATAGCGCGAAAGAGCGGCTGAACTTCATCGAGCAAGAGATCGAGAAAGATCTAAAGCTGCCCAAACTTGCAGGTCGGGCCTTCAAATCTCGATTTCCACCCGAACCCAACGGCTATCTGCACATCGGGCACGCCAAGAGTATCTGCCTGAACTTTGGTTTGGCCAAGCGTTATGCGGGAACGTGCAATTTGCGGTTCGACGATACCAATCCCAGCAAGGAAGAGCAGGAGTACGTCGACTCAATCCAAGAGGATGTCCGCTGGTTGGGGTTCCAGTGGGATGAACTGCACTATGCCTCGGACTACTTCGATCAATTGTTCGACTGGGCCGTGCAGCTCATCGAATCAGGCAAAGCCTACGTGTGCGATTTGACCGGCGAGCAGGTGCGTGAGTACCGCGGTACGTTGACGACACCAGGCAAGGAAAGTCCCTATCGCGATCGCTCCGTAGAAGAGAACCTCAAGTTGTTTCAGGCTATGAGGGCCGGCGAGTTTGAGGATGGCTCGAAGACGCTACGCGCCAAGATCGATATGGCTGCGGCCAACGTCAATCTGCGCGATCCAGTGCTGTATCGCGTGTTGCGGGCTCATCATCATCGCACTGCGGACAAGTGGTGCATTTATCCCATGTACGATTGGGCGCACGGGCAAAGCGACTCGATCGAGGGGATTACCCATTCGATTTGCACGCTGGAATTCGAAGATCATCGGCCGCTCTACGATTGGTTTTGCGAGAACCTGGAGATCTACCATCCGCGGCAGATCGAGTTCGCACGACTGAATTTGACTTATACGGTGATGAGTAAACGCAAGCTGCTGCAGTTGGTACAGGAAAAACATGTCAGCGGCTGGGACGATCCGCGCATGCCGACTATCAGTGGCCTGCGCCGCCGCGGCTATACGCCGGAGAGCATCCGCAATTTCTGCGAACAAATCGGAGTGGCAAAATTCCACAGCACGATCGATGTTACCGTGCTGGAGAATTCGGTGCGCGATCACCTCAACGCCGTCGCACCGCGCGTGATGGCCGTGTTGAATCCATTGAAAGTTGGGCTCACGAATTATCCTGAGGGTCAAGTCGAGATGCTCGAAGCCATCAACAACCCTGAGGATCCGGCCGCAGGCACCCGGCAGATCCCGTTTGCGCGCGAGCTGGTCATCGAACGCGATGACTTTATGGAAGACGCCCCCAAAAAGTTCTTTCGACTCAAGCCGGGCGGCGAGGTCCGATTGCGTTATGGCTACGTGATCAAGTGTGAGCAAGTGATCAAAGACCCGGCCACGGGCGAGGTCACCGAACTGCACTGCAGCTACGACCCGGCCACGCGCAGCGGTAGCGAAGAAGGTGAGCAGCGGAAGGTCAAAGGGGTCATCCACTGGGTCAGCGCCGGTGAAGGCATCGACACCACGGTGCGTTTGTACGATCGCCTGTTCCTGAGCGAGAACCCCGAGGCGGGCAAGTCGTTTGTGGATGATATCAATCCCGACAGCCTGCACAGCATCACCGCCAAAGTAGAGCCCTCGCTCAAGGCGGCCGTGGGTGGCCAGCGAATGCAGTTTGAACGCAATGGTTACTTCTGCGTCGACACGATTGATTCTCGGCCTGGCCAGCCCGTTTTCAACCGCATTGCCCCACTGCGCGATAGTTGGTCCAAGATGCAAACCAAAGGAAAAACTAACTGAGCAGCCTGAAAGATTAGTTCTCCCTCTGAAGTTACCCATGGTTGGCGAAAAGACGACCTTGGACTGCTGCGACTTGTCGTAGCTTTTTGGCGTTGGCCGTGGGCAGGACGGATCACGACGGTGAGCAGCGATTGGGCGGTAGAGTTGACTTACTGCGTTTGTGCCTGCGGATCGAAGTGTTGCCCTACCGTCAAACACTTTCGGCTGCAACGGTTTGCGTGAAAAGCTACGACAAGTCGCAGCAGTCCAAGGTAGCGTGGCCAGCTACTTTACTGCTCTGGAAACAGCGGCGGTTCATCTGTCTTGTTCGCTGGCGGAGTCATCTTCAGATGCTCGAAGGCCTTGGGCGTCGCACACCGACCGCGCGTGGAGCGAATCAACAACTCGCTACGCAATAAAAATGGCTCCACCTCGTCCACCAGCGTGTCAGAGGAGACGTTCATGGTGTGCGCGATGGCTTCGATACCCGCCGGCCCGCCACCAAAAACACGTATGAGAGTCTCTAAGTAGCGGCGGTCTTGGCGGTCTAAACCACGCTGGTCGATACCGGTCATCTCGAGGGCTTGATGGACGATGGCCAAGTCGATATTGCCATCGAATTTGCTGGTGGCAAAATCGCGGATCCACAGCAGGCGGTTGTTGGCGATGCGCGGAGTGCCGCGACTGCGGCGAGCGACCTCGGCGGCCGCGTCGGGACGGATGGTGACACTCAGCTTGTGCGCATTGCGGTGCACGATCTCAGTCAGCTCGTCCAGCGAATAAAATCCCAAGTGTTCGCGAATCTGGAAGCGATCGCGCAGCGGGCCGCTGAGCATCCCAGCGCGCGTGGTAGCACCGATGAGCGTAAAGGGTTTCAACTGCAAATTCAACGTTCGCGCACTGACACCCTCGCCGAGCACGATGTCGATGCGGAAGTCCTCCATGGCCGTGTACAAATACTCCTCCACGGCCTTGGGCATGCGATGGATTTCATCGACGAACAGGACTGAACGATCTTCCAAATTGGTCAGATAGGGGATGATGTCCTTGGGAGCTTTCAGCGCTGGACCACTGGCCATCTGTACGCTGACACCCATCTCTCGCGGAATACAAGTAGCAAAGGTTGTCTTGCCTAGACCCGGCGGGCCGTCAAACAAAATGTGCCCTAGCGGTTCGACCCGTTTACTAGCTGCATCCATGGCGATGCGCAGCACGGCGATGACGTCCTTCTGCCCCACCATATCCGCGATTCGCTTGGGGCGCAACGCGTTATCATTGTCATCTCCCGATGAGTCTGAAAAAGAACCGCCCTGGTTTCCCGAGGGCGGTTCGGAGGGAGGCATAATCGATTCGCGAGCCAAGCGGTAATTCCTAATAAAAGACTGTCGGCTGCTCTACTGCAGCCAAACGGGCAGTTGTCCGGCCGGCGGCAGGTCGATAACTTGCACTCGATCGACAGCATCGATCGACAGCACGTCATCCAAGGCTGCCTGGGTGGGCTGCCCGTCGAGGTTCAGGACGCCGATGGCCGAGCCGCCGGGGGTATCACCCGATCGTCCCACGGACATTTGTCCAATGTTGACTTGATGTTTTCCGAAGGCGGTCCCCACGCGGCCGATAATGCCCGGCACGTCCTGGTGAGTAAAGACTAACAGCTTGCCATCCATGTAGGCTTCCAGACGATAATCATTCAACATCACCAGTCGAGGCATGGTGCGGCCAAACACGGTTCCGGCAGCGGTCACCGTCTGGCCCCCCCCACTGACCTTCACGCTGATCGTAGAACTGAACGCGCCCATTTCGTGATTGCGGCTCTCTTTGAGTTCGATGCCACGCTCGCGCAGCAGCATCTCCGCGTTGATAATGTTGACGTCTTCCTCCAAGTGCCTCTCCAGCAGCCCGGCGCAGAACGCACTGGTCAACAACTTAGTGTCGCGATCAGCTACTTCTCCGCGGTACGTCAATTGGCAACTCGCCACAGGCTCACTGTGCCACTGGCTGATCAACAGTCCTAAGCGATGTGCCACGTTGAGATAGCTGCGCATTGCATCGAGCGTTTTGGGGTCGAGCGCGGAGACGTTGACCGCATGGCGAATCTCTCCCGTTTTGAAGAAATTGATCAGCAGGTGAATCCCCTCGACGGCCACTTGCGTCTGCGCCTCTTCGGTACTGGCGCCTAAGTGCGGCGTGCAGACGACGCCCGGCATGCCGAACAGCGGACTGTTCGTGCAAGGTTCTTCTTCGAAAACGTCCAGAGCCACTCCGCCGATCTGGCCAGATTTGAGCCCTTCCACCAGGGCCGCTTCGTCGTAGATGCCGCCGCGGGCGCAGTTGATCAAACGAATGCCCGGTTTGAGATTGGGCAGATCCTTCATGCCAATCAAGTGTTTAGTCTCGGCAGTCAGTGGGGTATGCACGGTCAAGTAGTCGACTTTGGGCAACATTTCGGCCACCGTCTCAACCCGCTCGACGCCCAGCTTGGTGGCTTGTTCTTCAGTCAAGAACGGATCGTAGGCCATGATTCGCATGCCAAAGGCCAAACCGCGCACGGCGACTTCGCGTCCGATGCGACCCAGGCCCACCACGCCGAGCGTTTTATCGGCCAGTTGCGTCCCCATGTAGTTCTTGCGATCCCACCTGCCGTCGCACAGCGACTGGTAAGCGGGCGCGATGCTGCGCGACAAACCGAGCATCAGTGCAAAGGCGTGTTCGGCCGTCGACAGCGTGTTCCCCGCCGGCGTGTTCATCACCACGATACCCAGCCGAGTGGCCGCTTCTTTGTCGATATTGTCGGTGCCGACTCCTGCTCGGACGATGGCTTTGAGTCGCTTGTTTCCCTCGAGCGACTCGGCGGTAATCTTTACTCCGCTGCGGATAATGACCCCATCGAACTCAGCCAAAGCCTTGCGCAGATCGGCACCTTTGAGACCTATGCGTTCCTCAAATTCGAAGCGATTGTCGGCCTTGAGTAGATCGATGCCTTCCGCGGCGATTGAGTCGAGTACGCCGATACGAAACTTGGCCATGAATCAATGAACTTTCAAAAAGTGTAGAACAAATAAGTTGTGGGGTGGAAACGGAGTGCCCAGCCTATGCTTGCTTCTGTGCAAATTCGGTCATGTAGCTGGCCAGCGTCTGCACGCTCTCAAGTGGCATAGCGTTGTAGATGCTGGCGCGAATACCACCCACGCTGCGGTGGCCCTTGAGGTTGGACATGCTCTGCTCGGCCGCACCTTGCAGAAACTGCTTCTCGGCCGCTTCGCTGGCAAAGCGGAAAGTGACATTCATCAGCGAGCGATCGGATCGGCGCGCGTGACCAATGTAGAACTCGGGGAATTTGTCCAGCACATCGTACAGCAATTTGGCTTTGCGCTGATTGAGTTTATGCATTTTCTCCAAGCCACCGACGGACTCTTCCAACCACTGTGCGACTAATCCCAGCACATAGATCGCAAACGTGGGAGGCGTATTCCACATCGAATCCGCCTCGGCATGGTTCTTGTAGCGCAGATAGCCGGGGAGATTCGCATCGGCGCGATCCAGCAAATCCTTGTTGATGATGACGACTGTCACGCCCGCCGGGCCTGCATTCTTCTGAGCGCAAGCGTACATCAACCCGTAGCGACTCATGTCGTACGGTCGGTACAGAAAATCGCTCGACGAATCGCATACGAGCGGCGACGCGCCTGTGTCCAAGTCGGCAGGGAACTGCACTCCTTGGATCGTTTCGTTGCTGGTGATGTGGACATAGGCCGCCTTGGGGTTGATCGCCAACTCCTGGGCTGTCGGCAGACGGTCGTAGTTGGAGGACTTGGCGTCGAACACGACCTCCACCGGCCCCTCCTTCTCGGCTTCTCCCAAGGCGTACTTGCCCCACGAGCCGGTCAGGACGTACTGCGCCGCTTGGCTCTGACCTCGCAGGAGATTGATGGGAATCATCGAGAACTGCAGCCTGGCCCCTCCCTGGAGGAACAGGACTGCCTGATCGTCACCCACTCCCAGCAGTCGACGCAAACGCTGCTCGGCTTGATTTTGAATCTCGATGAAATTGCTCGAGCGGTGCGAGAGCTCCAGAATTGAGGTGCCCGCCCCTGGCAAACACAGCATTTCATCGCGAACTTGCTCCAGCACAGGCACAGGCAAAACTGCTGGGCCAGCCGAAAAGTTAATAATGCGTTCTTGTTGCTGGGCCACCTGAGTTGCCATGGGTCTGAGTTCCTAGAAGAATCGTGAGCCTAGAAGGGGGGGGGGCGTAGCGGCGGTCCCGCTCGATAAGCCAGCCATTTTACGGCTGAAGCCCCAACCACGGAAGAACAGTAAGGCTGAAAGTGCCAGCGGCGTTTTGACCAGCGAGAACGCCCCCTTACCAAAGAGCGTTGGCCGTTAGCAAGCGTAGCGCAGTTACGGTACGGAACACGACTACTGATCCGCGCCGTCGGCTGTCACATTTCGTCCAGACGTTAGTTAAGTAAGGGGTCGACACCAGAAATGACCTGTAAAATAATGACGTGCTAGCGGCTGGCTGCGAGATCCGGCCAAAAGCCTGCTGCTCCTGTAGTCTGTCGGCCAAAATGGTAGCTGAGTTGGCTAGTCCAGCAGATCGAGTTGTCTTGGAGCCTATCCCGATGAATCCTCGAAACTGACGAGGTGCGGAGAGGGTGTTACACGTTTCTCTTCCGCTAGGCTCTTCGCGACTCATCCACAAACATGAACGATTGTCTGTCTTCTGTGGTGTAGCAGCCAAGAGTAGCCAATTACGCTTTCCAGACCCGCGCTGTAACTGCGCTGTGCTTGTTACGGCCTACATTTGACACATCCACTGCAATAGGCAGCTCTTTTTGTCAATTTTCGGGAACTGCGGCACAAAGTGGAGCGTCTAGCCTCCAGTCAGAATTGCTCCGACCCACAGTTGCATCGACCAATTCGCTTCTCAGGAGCCCCACCATGTGGCGCTTTCGCTCTAAGATAGTCCAATCTCTTTTAATGGTGACAATTGGCGCAGTGGGGCAGTGGGGCGAAATCGTGCATGCACAGCAAGTGATCGGCTTTGTCGAAAAATTTGCATTAGCCCCAGATCGCCGCCCGCTGCTGGAAGAATTGATCCCCGGCACCGAGGACTACTTCTACTTCACCACTTTGCACTACCAAACCTCGGGAGAAATCGCCCAGGCCCAGAGCGTGCTCGAAGCTTGGCAAACAAAATTTGGCGCAACGCAGCAAGTAAATAATATGCTGGCGCGGCAGCAGTTGTTGCAATACGCCACCCATCCGCAACAAACGCTGGAGTATCTCAGACGCGAACTAGGGTTGCAGCTCAGCCACTCCCCACCGTCGCGCGACCGAGCGGCCAGCCTGCCGGTCCAATTCGATAACGGGCAGATCGCGCTGGAAAGGCTAGTCGAGCAATCGCTGGCCCAGGACCCGAGCCTGTCGCAAATCGAGCCAAGTGCCCTGAGGCTAGTGCTAGGGCGACCATTGAGCGTCGCTCAGTTGCGATCTGTGCTGTCGCGATTGGATCGAGCAGATCTACCGGGAGTTGTTGAGGCGATCGCCAAGGAGTTGAATCTGAAAGATTCGCCGGGCTTCGGTGCCAACTCCGTCCACGCGCTGTTGACTCTGAAGCAGCTCGAACAACTGGCGACGCTCGTCCCCACGTTGTTAGAGAATGACACCTTTGTGCGCGCGGTCTCTGCACGTCTGGCACCCGCAGATGGGGCCTCGCTGAGCGACAAAGCCGAGATGCGCCGCTATCTAGGTCGTTTGCTCGATTGGGCCGAGCGTCTGCCACCATCGCAAAACAGCTTCAAGGCGCTCGTCGTGGCCAACCTCCTGCGTTTGGACCTGAGCGAAGGCAAGTTCGATCGCAGCCTGTTCATCGAGTACTTGAAACTGCCGCGGCCCGCAGACTACTACGAGCCACGCAAGCTAATGAACATTGGCGGAGCGCTCGCCCAGCTCAATTTCACCATGCAGCCGCAAGTCACCCTGCCCGCGATGGGAGACGACAGCGACCTCGTTCGCCGCTATCTGGAGCACTTTTTCCAAACCGACAACAACGTCGACGACTTCGCACCGTATCTAAAGCGTGAGTTTCTAGATCGCGTTTATGCGCAAACTAAAATCCTGTACGGCCTGGGCGACTCGGCCATTTGGTATAGCAAGCTCACCCCCATCGAGCAAAAGGAACTGCGCGAACGAGTCGAATTGCGTTTCGCTCCCCATAACCCCCACCAATTTGCGATCGACGATGCCGTCAGCCTGCAGGTTGAATTGAAGAACGTCGATCAACTGTTGGTCAAAATATACGACATCAACCTACTCAACTATTATCGCAATCACACTCAGCCACTGAACACCGATATCGATTTGGATGGCTTGATACCCAATCAACAGCGGCAGCTCAAATTTTCACAGCCCGCCCAACTTCGGCACACCCAGCAGATCGATTTCCCCGAGTTTACCGGACGCGGCTCATGGGTCGTGGATTTGCTTGGCGGCGGCCAGCGTTCACGCGTCCTAATCCACAAGGGGCGCTTGGTCGCCTTGGAACGCTTGGGAGATGCGGGGCAAGTATTTGAGATCTTGGACGAGTTGGGGAGCAAGCTTTCCGGTGCACACATCGAAGTCGATGGCCGAAGATTCGCGGCGGATGAGCAGGGCAAGATCATTCTGCCCTACGCCGAACAGACGGTATCGCGTCAGATCTTGTTGGTCCATGATAGCTTCGCTTCGCCACTGGCCATCGTGCATCGCAGTGAGTCGTACCAACTGCAGACTGGCTTTATGGTCGATCGACAGTCGCTGGTAGCCGGCACCCAGGCCAGTTTGGCCATCCGAACCCGACTGACGTGCAACGGACGACCCATCAGCGTGCGCCTGCTGGAACAAGCCAAACTTACCATCGTGGCAACCGACGCCGACGGTGTTGGTTCGACTCAGGTGATCGAAGCGCTCGAACTAGACGACGGCGATGAGCTAGTGCACTCATTCTTGGTCCCTCAACGCTTGACCCAGTTGTCGCTCGCGCTCAGCGGACGTGTCACCAACCGCAGTCGCAATCAATCGGACACGGTCAGTTCAAGCTTCGTGCTGAATTGCAACGGCATCCAGGCTTCGGCACAAATTGGTGATTTCTACCTGCGGCAAACGCCGCAGGGCTATCGCCTTGTGGCTCTAGGCCGCAACGGTGAACCCATCGCACGCATGCCCGTCACACTGGCTCTGAAGTTGCGACCATTGATCAACCCGCACCAATTTACGTTGGCCACCGATGCGGCGGGCGAAGTCGACCTGGGGCCGCTCGAGAACGTGACCAACATGACGGTCTCTGCGAGCGACATTCAAGCGGCTACATTTTCACTGCAGCGTTTTCATCGTAGTTGGCCCGCGACGGCGCACCTGGGAATAGATGAAACATTCGAGTTGCCGCTCGGCACCGCGACTGCCCCGCGCGAAATGTTCACTCTAGTAGAACTACGGCATGGTCTACCAAGTGCCAATCCGGAGAAGCACCTCACTCTGGCCGAAGGTTCACTACGCTTAGCCGGCCTGCCGCCAGGTGACTACCTGTTGCAGGATCACGCCACTGGACAGAGAGTGCGCATTGTCGTGGGTGACGCTCCGCGACATGAGAACTGGGTCGCTGCGTCTAACCGATTGTTGCAAGCTTCGGCGACACAACCCGTATTGATCCGCGAAGCCAAAGTCGAAGACGGTCAACTTAATGTACGTATCGATGGTGCGGACGCTGCGACGCGGGTGCATGTGATAGCCAACGCGCTGTTGCCGAGCGTCTCGCGCGGCGGACAATTGCAACTACCCCACCTACCTCTCGCCGCGCGTGCGCTGCCGGAAGCACTCAGTCACTACGTCGAGTCGCTGCGACTCGACGAAGAGTATAGCTATATCCTCGAGCGGCAGCACGCGCAGAAGTACCCTGGCAATCTTCTATCCCAACCCAGCGTGTTGATTTTTCCCTGGGAAGTTTCCGTGACTGAAAACGCGCGGCAGGATGCAGTTGCCGGCGATGCCATGCCGGCCTCAGCAGCGCCCGCTGCGCCGCCCATGCAGATGAAAGGCGAAGCCGAAGGACTGGTCGAGGGAGAGCGTCCCGATTGGAAGAGTTTCGATTTCCTGGCAGGCGGGCAGGTGTTGTTGGCCAACCAGCCGGTGGTAGACGGCCATGTCAGCGTGGCGATGGGCAATTGGGCGGGCCGCAACAGCATTAGCGTAGTGGTTGTGCATCCCACGTCGAGCGATTCACGCAGCGTCGTGCAAGACGCAGGCAAGTTGCCCGTGCGAGACCAACGTCTGCGCGAAGCCTTCCCCGCCGACCAGCACTTGTCTCAGGTGCAAAAAGTCGAATTGCTCAGGGCTGGTGAAAAGAAATTGCTCGGTGATCCGCGCACGCGTCGCCTGCAAGCCTATGCGACTATCGCCGACGTCTTCCAGCTATACAGCACGCTGCTAGCCGATCCGCAATGGGAGAAGTTTCGCTTTGTCACCAACTGGCATGAGCTATCAGACGAGCAGCGCCAGACGCACTACAACGAGATGGCTTGCCATGAACTGAATTTCTTCCTCTACCAACAAGATCGTCCCTTCTTTGATCGCGTGGTAAAACCGCTGTTGGCTAACAAGCTCGACAAGCAACTAGTTGACTTGTGGTTGCTGGGAGAACCGCTGACAGCATACGAGCCGCTGTGGCGTCTGGAACGACTCAATACGCTCGAACGCATCCTGCTGGCTGAGCGCATTACGACGCGGCAGGCTGGGGTCGAACGCTGGTTGCGAGAGTATTTAGAGGCTCATCCCATGCCACCCACCGCGCGCCAGCGCCGCTTCGAAATTGCCTTGCTCAGTTCCGCCTTGTCGAGCGAATCGAAGTTCGTAGACAATCTGCTGGACGCTGATGAAAGCGGCCAGCTCAACTACCACTTTGGCAGGCAAGCTGGCGAGGCGGGTGGCATGGGAGGCATGGGTGGCATGGCTGAGGCTAAACAACAATCCATAGCCAACGGTGCGGTCGAGTTGCGTCGCTCGCGCAGCCAAGCGAATAGATCCCTAGGCAGCTTGAAAGATAAAGACAGCGCAGACTTTTTCGGCGTCGATCGGGCTGCTCTAGCCGTTGGCGGGGATAGCTTTTTCCAAAGCCTGGACAAGACTCGTGAATGGGCAGAGACACAGTATTACCATGTGCGATTGAGCCATCAAACCGCAGGGCTGATTCCAGCCAATGCGTTTTGGCAAGAGTTTCTGAGCAGTGGCAGCCAGCGTTTTCTACCACACGATCTAGACCTTCCGGCCAGTTCTCTCACTGAAGCCCTCTGTGCGTTGGCCGTTATCGATCTGCCGCTGGCGCGTCCCAAACACTCGCTGGCCATCGAAGACGAGCAACTGGTATTCGCCAGCGAAGCGGCGGCAGTTGTATTTCTGGAGAGCATCGAACCCACGCCCGAAGTCCCCACGGCCGGAGTTCCCGCAACCGAAGTTCCAGAACAAAAATCGATCTTGGTCGGACAAGACATATATTTGAACAACCCGAGTACGGATCAGGAGAGCAATCGTCCACTGGGCAACACTCCGCTGGTGCGCGGCACACCCTATCGCGCCAGCGTAGTCGTCACCAATCCAACCAGTGGCCAACAGCGTGTGCAAGTATTAACGCAGCTCCCCGCCGGCTCCCTGCCGCTAGCCGGCAGCAAGCTGACTCGCAGCACAGCCATTGAGCTGGCACCCTATAGCACCAGCCAAGTCCAGTATGTTTTCTATTTCCCGACCGCGGGCGAGTTTGCACATTACGGCGCACAGATCAGCAATCAAGCAGCGCACCTGGCCAACACACCTGCACAAAAGTATCGCGTCCTGGATGAACCCGAATCGGTCGACGAGACCACTTGGAGCTATGTGGCCGACTGGGGGACCAACGACCAAGTGCTCGCCTTCCTGCAATCCGCCAATCTCGAGCGAATCGACCTGTCGCGCATCGCCTTCCGCATGCAGGATAAGAGCTTCTACTCGCAAGTCATCGAGCTACTATCGGCCAATGGACGATACGAGCCCAGCCTGTGGGCCTATGCGGTCACCCATGCAGACGCCCCGGCGATTGCAGAATTAATCTATCATCGCCCGGACTTCGTCGCCCGGCTGGGAGCGGCGCTGGCTAGCCCGCTAGTCAACGTCGATCCACGCCAACTGATGAGCTACGAACACTTGGACTACAAGCCGCTCGTCGTCGCCCGCATCCATCGCCTGGGGCGCGAGCGCGTAATACTCAACCCCAGCCTGCATCGACAATACCTAGCGCTGCTGGACATCATTGCCCATCAACCGCAAGTCACCAATGATCAACGTCTGCAGTTGTGCTACTACCTGCTACTGCAAAATCGCATCGAAGAAGCGTTGAACTGGTTTGGTCAAGTTGATCAGCAGTCATTGGCAACACAGTTGCAGTACGATTACTTTGACGCCTATCTGGATTTCTATCGCGGCGAGTACAACCATGCTGCCGAGATCGCTCGTCGATATGCCGAGTATCCCGTACCGCGCTGGGCGGACATGTTTGCGCAGATCGTTCTACAAGTTGACCAGCACCAACAACTCTTGGCGGGTACTCCCGCTCAAACGACAACCGAAATTGATGTGAGCAATTCGGCCGCACAAGGTTTGCTGACCGATGCACGCGAACAGCAATTGGCCGCGCAAGCAACTCGCACCGCTAGCTTGGATATGGAAGTTCGCGATGGCCAGATAAGCGTGCGCTATCGCAACCTGGAATCGATGCAGGTCAACTATTACTTGATGGATATCGAACTGCTATTTAGTCGCAACCCGTTTGTCTCGCAGGCCAGCGATTCAGTCCCTGCCATTCGTCCCAACCTGAGCGAAACCGTCAGGCTCGACGGCAGCGACTCTGTAGCCAAGCTGGTATTGCCGCAAGCCATGCGCAATCGCAACGTGCTGGTAGAAGCCACGACGGCGGGCATCTCGCGCAGCGTATGGTTGACCGCTAGTTCGCTCGTGGTCAGCGTGGCCGAGCCGGTGGGACGAGTGCAGGTGCTCAGCCAGTCGGGCAGGCAGCCGGTCGCCGCAGCCTATGTGAAAGTGTTTGCGCGTCACAACGATGGCTCGGTGCGGTTTTTTAAAGACGGCTACACCGATTTCAACGGCAATTTCGACTATGCATCGCTCAGCACGTCTGACTTAGACACTGCACAGCGACTGGCCATTTTGGTACTCGACGACAAGCTCGGTGCCGTGGTCCGCGAAGCCAACGTCCCCACGCGTTGAGCCCCAATGTGGCTCGACGCTCCGCGTCGGTACTGCCTACTCGATTCCTACGACGCAGAGATCGGCACTCCGCCGGAAAAAGCTCCGAATTTCGAGTCTCGCTGATTAACGACTTGACAATAGAGTTCTCGACGCACAGATTGGACTGCAGCGCCGTGTCCGCTTGCCCTACTCCTGCAATCTAGAACTTGCGGATGTGGATGCCCATGCCGCAACAGCGCTCCGCTCGTTAGGAGCCTACAATCGCAAGCGCAAATTTATGCGCCTACCCTGGCTTAGATAACCTCAAGAGGACCCCGCCCATGCAGAGATCGCACAACTCTGGCCGACTAGGCTCGCTCGCTCGGATTACACTCAGCTTGTTTGTCTTACTCCCGGCCGCAGTGGCGACAGCCCGAGCGGTGGCTGCTGACCCAGCCGCGCGGTCGCAGAATGTGCTGCTGAAGCTGGGGGAGGATGTGAGTCTAGAGCTGGTGGCTATTGAGCCGGGGCAGTTCATGATGGGGAGCACGCCCGAAGAGCGCGCATGGGCAACTGGGATCGAGGGAGGGGCCACGCCGGGAACTGACCGTGAATCGTTCGAGGGCAACGCGCGGCCAATGCGCGTCCGCGATGCGTTCTGGATCGGACGCACTGAAGTCAGCGTGGGACAGTTCAGACGCTTTGTGGAGGAGACCGGCTACGTCACCGATGCAGAGCAGCCCGGCGGCAAGACGCAAGTTTTCGATCCGGATTGGGAGATTAGCGGTCTGGCGCCGCCGCACCCCTGGATCTCCCGAGAGGATAAGAGCTGGCGCGATCCGAATTTTGGCTTCCCGCTACGCAGTTCCTATCCGGTAGTGTGTGTGAGCTGGAATGATGGACGAGCCTTTGCCGCATGGCTAACAGAGCGTGAGCGAGCTGCTGGCAGGCTGCCCGATGGCTTGGTGTTTCGCCTGCCTACGGAGGCGGAGTGGGAGTATGCGTGTCGCGGCGGTCGCGAAAGCACCTACTTCTGGTGGGGAAATGATCTGGCCGACGGCGAAGGGCGACTGAATATTTCTGCGGTCGATTTTCTACCGGGCCGCAACAAGATTTGGCCTTTGGCCAACGCACCTTGGAGTGACGGTTTCGCCTTTGTCTCACCGGTAGATCATTACGGCGAGCGGGGCCGCAATGGCTTCGGATTGGCGGACATGTGCGGGGGCGTATGGGAGGTAGTGCTCGACCACTTCGATCCCACTGGCGGACATGAAGAGGTCTATGTTGTGACCGAGAACCCGCGTCCCGTATGTCGCGGGGGCAATTACTTTGACGTCCCCGGCAATGCCCGCTGTGCGGTCCGGCTGGGGCTCCAGGGGCCGAGCTACTCAGACTCGCGCGACGGCTTCCGCATTTGCTTGGGCGTGCCCATCAGTCGCTGATCGCTCCGCCGATCAGATGCTACAGTCGCTGATCGCTCCGCCGATCAGATGCTATAGTCGCTGATCGCTCCGCCGATCAGATGCTTGGGCGCCTTGATATATGGTTCTTCAGACATCCTTCTGCCCTGAATCGGCGTCGTGATCAGGCAGGAGC
>CAKQNH010000013.1 GCA_934255105.1 uncultured Pirellulaceae bacterium | reverse complement strand
TCATCCACCGAGAAGATTTCAATGTCATGCACCTGCTTGCCTGAATGCAAATCAAAACACACGGCGCGCAGGGAAACATTGCCTACTAGTTCCAATTGCTTAGTTTTGAATCGGACCAAATCGTCTGCTCGGGCTTGCCGTTGCTCCGCAGTCAATTCGCTCGCGATGGCCGTGGTCAGCCAAATCTGCCCATCAGCGATCACTGGGGACGAATGCCCGTGCCCAGCGACAGGCACCTTCCAGGTCACATTTTGGTCCTCGCTCCAGACCGTCGGCAATTTCAGTGAGCTAGCGTGCCCATCCCACGTCGGGCCACGGAAGCCTGGCCACGTGTCGCCCGCAATTAGCCCAATACTGCTCGACAATACTCCGAAAAAAACTACTCCGAAAAAAACTCCGAAATCAGGCAGCCATAGCCCGAGCGAGCGAGAGCGTGGTGTTGAAGCATGCATGAAGGATTGTCTGCTTTATAATTGGTAAGCGGCTTCCGAAGGCAGGTGTTTATTCCAATGCTGGCCGAATCGCCCCCAAATTGTAAACTATTCGTGCTAGGATAAATGGTTCGGAGTGCGTTTTTGGTTGATCAATCTGCAGACACTCCGCCCCGCCTCCTCGGTCGCTGACACGTCCGCCCCTCCCGCAAGTGGGAGAGTGCCAATTTCCTCAAGATTTATTTGACATTATATGCCTCAACCATTTCGCAAACTCATTCAGCGCTGGCTCCTGTTGGTACTGAGCATTACTCTGCTTCTATCGGCGCGCACGGCGACCGCCCAGCCCGACAGCGACGACGACGATCTGCCTCCCTACGCCCCGGGACTAGTCGCTGAAGTCCGCACGGCCGGACATAGCCTGACTCGCCTAGTGCCAGACGTATCCCTGCATGAATTGCACCTGCCGAGCCCGACACAGCAGGGGAGTGCGCAGGGAGGTGGTCCGGCGGATGACAATGCGACTGGCGTCACCTGGAAAGGGCATTTGTGGGCCCGAGATAACGGCACATTCCGATTGCAGATGTTCATGGCCGGAGAGGTACAAGTCAGCTTGGCGGGGAAACTGCTCCTGGACGCACGATGCGATGCGCCGCAGTGGTTCGAGTGCGCGCCCATCGAACTGAACTTCGGATACCATCCACTGCAGATCGACTTCCGGCCTACGGCCAGCCCGACAGCCCAACTGGGGCTCTACTGGTCGGGCCCCGCGTTTGCGCTGGAACCCATTGGATCGCATTTCCTGTTTCATGCTACCGAGGGTGCCCCCCAAGACCACTTTCAAATGGGACAATTGCTCGATCGCGGATTGAGATGTACGGCTTGCCACCATCGTCCCTCAGTCGCCTCCCAGGCCAAACTGCCAAACGGCGGTAGTCTCGCGGAAGCGAGCTCAGCGGGACACATGGCGGAACACTTGTCAGCCCCCGCCCTTACGCAACTGCGCGGCAATCTGCGCCCCGAATGGCTGGTGAAACAATTAACACAGCCCGCCACAGGACTCGCATCCCAGACAACTGCTTCCAATCCGGATGACTCAGCCGCTTCACCGGCAGCAGAGGAGGGTGGGAGTAGCCATCACCTACCCGCTTTCGAAATGACCGAAACAGAAGCCCAGGATATCGTGGCTGCCTTGTGGCAAGCTTCGCTGCAGCCGGAGAAACTCCGTTCGCTCGAGTCAGAGCTCGTGGAGGCCAATAAAAAGCGCCCTAAAAAGGCTCCCAAGCTGCGCACCAAAGGGGATGTGGCCCAAGGTGAACTGACGTTCGTGTCGATCGGTTGTTTGGCATGTCACCAAGTTGGTGAGCTAGGGCAAAGTGGCGAGCTGGATCGCAAGCTATTTGGCGGTGGCGATTTATCTGAGATCCATCGCAAGCGCCCGAGCGACTTCTTTCGGCGGTGGCTAGATGCCCCTGCGCGAGTCAATGCCGACCACCGCATGCCCGATTTTGAACTCACGCCCCTCGAGCAGCTCGATCTGGCGAGCTACTTGGCTTCGCTCGATAAGGAGGCTAGCAACCACAAGGAGCCTACTACGGACCGCAACGAGGCTAACGACCTTAAAGCCCCGCAAGATGCAGATAGCCCAGTGGCGATTGCTGGAGATGCGGCCCGTGGTGCCAAATTGCTTACCGCCTACCGCTGCGGTAGCTGTCACCAACTGCCCGAGAAACTAGCGGCCCCACTGGACACCTCTCTGCTGACTGCGGCCAGTCGCTGGGATGACGGATGTTTGCAAGATGCCCAGCCCTCCGAACATCGCCCAGGCTTCGGTTTGAATCCCACGCAGCGTGCTGCGTTGCAAGCCTACTGGAATGAGCCCACGCCATGGGCGCTGAGTGCCGACCGTGGTGAAGCACTGCTGCGCGAGAACAACTGCATAGCCTGCCATGCCCGCGACAATCACCCAGGGATCAAACAGCAATTGCCCGAGATTGTAGCGGCCGTTCCGGAGCTCGCTCCGCGTCTGTCCGCGTTGGCCCCCCCATCGCTGACTGCGATTGGAGACAAACTGTACGAGCACGCCCTACGCGCGTCCATTACTCGCACCAGCCTCCCGCTCCGACCCTGGCTGGACGTGCGCATGCCCCGCTTTACATTTTCCGAATCACAGTTGCAGTCGTTAACTCAGTCGCTGATAGAGCACGACCGCATCCCGCCAATGAACGGTTCGGCGGAAGCTGGCGCGGCTGCTGCCGGCGGCGAACGACCAGGCGACAGCTTGGCCCCGGAATTGCCCTCGGAATTGACTCGGGAGCCGCCTCAGAAAGTCGCTGACCAAGACTCGGCAGCCCCTACGGACAGTCTGTTGGCCGATGCGGTCAATCAAATGGCCGCAGCGCGACTGGTAACGGCCGAGGGTTTCGGCTGCCAGAGCTGCCATGCGATCGGCGCGGTCGAGGCACCCAAGGTCGATCTGAACGCCCGCGGTACCAATCTGGCTATGCTGGGCGAACGCTTGCGGCCGAGTTGGTTTCAACGCTGGGTTCGCAATCCATCGCGCATCGTGCCCCGTATGGAAATGCCAGCGATTCAGACGCCCGTGCACGGCGTCCTACAAGACTCGCTAGACCTGCAACTGGATGCACTCTGGGCAGTGCTCAATACGCCCGACTTCATTCCGCCGCGCCCTGGACCCGTGCGCGTCGTGCGCACGCACAACGATGCCGAGCTCAATGAACGAGCGTGGCTGCTGACGAGCGTGTTGGAGATCGGTCCCAAAATATTCATTCGCCCTCTGGTTGTCGGCCTGCCCAATCGCCACAACTTTCTGTTCGATCTGGAGACGGGCCAGTTGAGCACGTGGTGGTTGGGGGACACGGCACATCAACATACGCGTGGTAAAACGTGGTTCTGGGAGCCAGGAGTTGGCGTGCTGACACAGCCCGACCAAGTCCTTGAGAGCGTACGCATAGTGGATGCATCCGGACGTACCTGGCAGCCGACTCCGCTAGGGCAGTTCGCAACACAATTCGACCGCTCTGAGCACGTCGACAACGCCATCGCATGGCGCGGACGGCTGCATATGACACCTGTGAAAACTGAGCCAGCAAGCACGACGGAAACTCCTGACGCGCGATGGTTGAACATAGTGCAAACTCTGCAGGCAGTTGAGTTTGGAACCGATGCAGTATCTTCCTGCACGACTCGCTTGACTGGTCTACAACCTGGAGATCGCGTGCAGTGGCACAGTTCGGCCGTTGCGGTATCTCCGCCAGTTGCGAACTCGGGCAACTGGAGCAGCTCGCTGCAGTTGGGTGAAACGCTGATCGACATTAGCAGCCGGACTCCCATCGAGGCCAACGAACTGGGGCTATTTGATTTCGTACCCATGTCTGCCAGCGAGACCTCGGCAGCGAGTACAGCGCAGGGGAGTGCAGTGCAGGGGGGGACAGTGCAGTGGACCAGTAGCTATCGCGCGCGAGTCCCCACGGATCGATTCCCAGCAGCACCCCCTACAGAAACAGCGATTGAACCACAGGCATTGGATGTGGTCCCCGGCTACAGCGCCATACAGTTGCCTCTGCCCCCTAATGAAATGCCCATTGCACTTGCCTGGGACGCCGCCGGTGATTGCTTCGTCGGTTCGCTCAAAGGACGTGTACTAAAACTGGGCGATCGCGATGGCGATGGCCTGGCAGATCATTACGAGCTGATTAGCGATGAGCTGCCGACGCCCTACGGACTATGGGCGGGCGAGGAGGGCATTGATGCGCTGGCTAAATTTGGGCTAGTGCGTTTGACACCCCCGCGCAAGGCTGGCGACCCGTTCGATGCGACTATCGTTGCCGACGGCTGGGGTAGCTCGGCAGACTATCACGACTGGGCCGTCGGTCTGGAACGCGATGCGCAGGGCAATTACTATATGGCCCTGCCGTGTCAGCAGGACGACCGCTCGCCGGCTGCCGCCTACCTGCGCGGTACCGCGCTAAAGCTAGTCCCGATGCGGGCCAGCCACGAACCGCGTCAGTATCGCATCGAAGTCTTGTCCGCTGGCCTGCGCTTTCCGATGGGGATCGCCTTGAGTCGCGATGGCGAACTGTTCGCTACGGACAACCAAGGAAACTACAATCCGTTCAACGAGCTGAATCATCTGCAGGCGGGTAAACGCTATGGATTTATCAACAAGCTAGAGAATCACGATGGGTTCTCGCCTCCGTTTGAATCGCCGGCAATCGATTTGCCGCACCCCTGGACGCGCAGCGTCAACGGTTTGTGTTTTCTTCAAACGCCACTGAACCTGCCGCAGGAAACGCCGCTGTTTGGTCCGTTTGAAGGGCATTTGATCGGCTGCGAAATGAATGGTCGATTTTTAGTGCGCATGAGCTTGCAGAAGGTCGGCGACGACTTTCAAGGTGCCGCTTATTTGTTCAGTCGTCCGCCCGTCGAAGCTGGCGACAGTGCTCCTCTGCAGATTGGCCAGGAAACGTCTGCGAAGTCGCGAAAGAATTTTGAAGGACCGATTGTCTGCGAAGTCTCCCCACGCGGCGAACTCTACGTAGGCAGCTTGCTCGATAGCGGCTGGGGAGGAGGTCAGAACAGTGGCTCCATTGTGCGGCTAACTCCCGCCGGAGATCTGCCGCTGGGGATCGCTGAGGTTCGAGCAACGCCGCGCGGATTCGAGGTCGACTTTACGCAACCCATCGATGGCGAAAAAGCGGTCGCTATCGACAACTATCAACTACGATCGTATCGGCGTATTTCTACTCCCGCCTACGGTGGGGACGACCAAGATGAACGCCACGAAACGATCCTATCCGCGCGCGTTTCAGAGGATCGCAAGCAAGTTATGCTAGAGTTATCTGACCTGCGCGCCGGTTTTGTGTACGAGCTCAACATCGCGGCACTGGGAAGCGACTCGCAGAGCCTATTCCCCAGCCAGGCCCACTACTCCATGCGCAGCATTCCCCAGTGATCAACTTTTCGCTTGGCGCAAATCCTGAAAGCCCGTCGGAGTCCAGGCTTTAGCCGCCTCACGCGCAACCGCTGGAGTCCAGGCTTTAGCCGCTCAAGCGCAACTGTTGGAGTCCAGGCTTTAGCCGCCACGCGCAACTGTTGGAGTCCAGGCTTTAGCCGCCCAAGCGCAACTGCTGGAGTCCAGGCTTTAGCCGCCCAAGCGCAACTGTTGGAGTCCAGGCTTTAGCCGCCACGCGCAACTGTTGGAGTCCAGGCTTTAGCCGCCCAGCGCAACTGTTGGAGTCCAGGCTTTAGCCGCCACGCGCAACTGTTGGAGTCCAGGCTTTAGCCGCCACGCGCAACTGTTGGAGTCCAGGCTTTAGCCGCCACGCGCAACTGTTGGAGTCCAGGCTTTAGCCACCACGCGCAACTGTTGGAGTCCAGGCTTTAGCCGCCCAAGCGCAACTGCTGGAGTCCAGGCTTTAGCCGATCCGCTCCATAGCCTTCCGCGTCAAGCAAAGTCAGTGCTCGCCATCGAGGATAAGTGCTTGGCAATCCTCGCTGTCCGCCATCGTTACGGTCCAGCCGTCCAGCCATCGACAGCACGTAGGCTCATCCCCAAGAACACAATACTTATTTAGTTCTGCCGAGAGGCAATTTGCAACGAAGCGTACTTAGGGCCATAACACGCTGCCGGACGTTCCAACCCCGCTCGTCAATGCGATGTGTCTCCGAGCATTGTCCAAAGATCGATCGAGAGTTCGATGAGATTACCGAAGGCGAGGAACAGACCAGAAAAGAGAAGCTCAAGAGCAAATGGGCCGCACTGGAAGTGCTGGTTGGAGATCCTAAGCGGATCGCGCTGATCGCCGCCGACCTGGTAACGCATTTTGAAAAGCGTCTTGAGGCGATGGATGGCAAGGCGATGGTGGTGTGCATGAGCCGCCGCATTTGCGTCGATCTCAACCACGCGATCGTTAAGCTGCGGCCTGACAGGGCCAGTGCCCAAGACAACGACACGGAGGCCGAGCAGAGCAAAAACTGCGTTGTCAAAGTCATCATGACCGGCAGCGCCGAAGAAGAGCTAGGTTACGTCCCAGGTATCTCGACCAAATGACGCCGCAGCCAGACGGTCCAAGTTCGCTGTACTACGCCAATTTCCGTACATTTGAGTAGAAATGCAGACAGTTTGCTAAAAATCTTTACAAATTTTGACAATTAGTTGGCAAACAAACTAGTTGGCAAACAAACGTTCAAACTTGTAGCTGTACCCAGGAAATGCCCCCAAACGCACCGGATTGCGGCCATTTGCTTAACTTAAGGTTTGTCCGACCCAAACACATGCGACTGCGCGGCAACGTCAGGGGGCATCCTGGCCTACTCGTCCGAAGCATTGAGTTAACATAACCTGACGAACTGCCGAACTAACCCTATCGTATCGGTACAATAGATTGACTACTGTAGAAGTCATAAAGGCGTCCGTCTGAAGCCTTTGGCAGGTGTCTCTGGAGGTTAGTAGGGATGGCAACTAAAGCACTTCGAACCCCAATTCGTATCGTTCTTTACAAAGACTCTAGCCTTTGGATCGCGCATTGTCTTGAATTCGATCTTTGCGGGCACGGTTCCGATCCTGAGGCAGCGCTCGATATGCTTGCCGATGCGGTAACGGCCCAAGTTGATTTCTCGCTCGATCATAACGCTCCCGCGAATTTGTTCTCGCCAGCCGACGGGAAATTCTTCGAGATGTTTGCAGCTGGCGAGCACCGCGCGACAGGCGAATTGAAGATAGAGTTTCATTCTGAAGGCTTGGAGATTGAAAGCGTAGACGCGCGGGAGTATCGCGACGAACGCGCAGTGAACGGCGGGCATTTGGTAGGCGTCTAAACTCATGGGAAAACGCCGACTGAAACACATCATCGCGGGAACGCTTACTCAGCTATTTTTCAAAAGGAACAGTTCGGCTGAAGCAGAGTCGCCGTCACAGTCGGTAAAGGTTTCGCCGGATAAGGGGTGTGGAATCACCGTCAGCAGAGAGCGAAACAATAGAATGCTTGAAGTGCCAGGGCAGAGAGGTTATCGGCTAATTGCGGCCGATAAATCGTCGTAGTGAGAATTCATGATTCACGTTCTGACGCGCTCCAGGCATCCGTGTCGTGGCTGCTTCCTAGAATGCTGCTTCCTAGAATACCGACGGCGGAGCGTCGAGCCACATTTTCATCATTGGTCTTTTGAAAGAGGCGTCGCCCGGATTCGAACCGGGGAATAGCGGATTTGCAATCCGCTGCCTTAGCCACTTGGCTACGACGCCTTGTCGTGAGTGACGACTTTTCTGGTGCGATCACCACTATAAGCATGTTTCTAATGCCAGCGGCAAACGGCGTCAAGGGTGAGTCTATGGGTTGTATCGGCTCCGTTCGCCCGCTACGTTGAAGAACTTGTAAAAACTAGCTGGATTTTGGGCTCAGGCACCTGGATGGCCGGTTTCCACCCGCGAGCGATTACCTAAACTGTCGGGTGTCTGATAACCAAAGTATACCTTCCCCTACTTCTAGGCTCGAGGCTACAAGCCGGTGTGCGGGCGATCTCAGTAGAAAGCATTTAGGACGACGATGAGCGAAAAATGTGATTTCGGTCTAATTGGACTGGCCGTCATGGGCGAGAACTTGGCGCTAAATATTGAAAGTCGCGGCTACAAAATCGCCGTTTTCAATCGCACGGTGGAAAAAGTTGATGAACTGGTTGCAGGCAGAGCCAAGGGCAAGAACGTCGTCGGCTGCCACTCGATCGAAGAACTCGTCGCCTCGCTCAAAAAACCGCGGTTGATAATGACCCTGATCAAAGCAGGGCCAGCCGTGGACGACATCATCGAACAACTACTGCCGCACCTCGAACCGGGCGACGTCATCATCGACGGTGGCAATGAGCACTACACCAACACTGAGCGGCGCACCAAGTACGTCGAGAGCAAAGGTCTGCTGTACGTCGGCACGGGCGTTTCGGGTGGCGAAGAGGGAGCTCTCAAGGGGCCGAGCATCATGCCCGGCGGCAGCCCTAAGGCTTGGCCACTGATCAAACCGATCTTCCAGGCCATCTCGGCCAAAGTCGGCCCCAATAACGACATTCCATGCTGCGAATGGGTCGGCCCGCGCGGTGCCGGACACTACGTCAAAATGGTACACAACGGCATCGAATACGGCGATATGCAGTTGATCTGCGAAGCCTATCAGATTCTCAAGGAAGTGGCCGGACTGTCCAACGATGAACTCTACGATGTCTTCGACGAATGGAACAAGGGTGAGCTGCAGAGCTATCTGATCGAAATCACGCGCGATATCTTCAGCGCCAAAGACGATCAACCCGGCGAAGAAGGCTACTTGGTCGACAAGATTCTCGACGCCGCAGGTGCGAAGGGTACGGGCAAGTGGATGAGCCAATTGGCGCTCGACCTGGGAGTCCCGAGCACGTTGGTTACCACGGCGGTCTACGCGCGTGGCCTGTCTTCGATCAAAGAGGCGCGCGTCCGCGCCAGCAAAATCCTGACGGGACCCAAGCAGGGTGACAACCCTGAATTCGGTACGGTGGTCAGCCAATTGGTCGGCAAAAAGCAGCAGTTTGTCGAGGCGGTGCGGCAAGCTCTGTATGCCTCTAAGATATGCAGTTACGCTCAGGGCTTCGTGCAATTGCAAGCGGCCAGCGCAGAGCACGACTGGGGACTAAACTACGGCGACTGCGCGCTGCTGTGGCGCGGCGGATGTATCATTCGCGCACAGTTCCTGGACCGCATCAAAGAAGCCTTTGACGAACAGCCCGATCTAGAAAACCTGCTGCTGTATCCGTATTTCAAAAAAATCATCGACGATACCCAGGCCGCGTGGCGGGCAGTGATCATGTCCGCGACTCAACTGGGCGTTCCTACACCTGCGTTTTCGTCCGCACTGGGGTACTACGACAGCTACCGCCGCGAGCGTCTACCGGCTAATCTGCTGCAAGCTCAGCGTGATTATTTTGGCGCGCACACCTACAAACGTGTCGACCGCGAAGGGACATTTCACTCAGAGTGGCTCGACCTCCGCAAAGAACCCAGCTAGAGAATTTTTACTTTACTTCAGGATGCGATCGATGCCACGGACTATGGTTATCTTTGGGGCTTCCGGCGATTTGACCAGCCGCAAGCTCATCCCGGCGCTGTACATTCAGTTCCAACGAGGCAAGTTGCCGGAGGCCACTCGCGTGGTCGGTGTCTCGCGCAGCGAGTTCACCGACGAAGAGTGGCGGCAGCAGTTGGCGGAGTCGACCCGCAAATTCGTCAAAAATGCTTTTGAAGAGGAAAGCTGGAACAAGTTTGCGGCGAGCATCTACTATGTGCCGGGCGATATCAATAACGAGGACGACTTTACCAAGCTGGCACAGCGCCTGAGCGAGATTGAGCAGAATAAACCTAGCGATCGCATCTATTACATTGCGACCATGCCGCAGCTCTACGAAGCGGCGGCGGCGCAATTGGGCAAAGCGGGCCTAGCAGACGATTCACAGGGTGCTCGGCGGATCGTGGTCGAGAAACCTTTTGGAAGCGATTTGGCCACGGCGCAGACGCTTAACAAGGCTATCACGCGAGTCTTTCGCGAGGATCAAGTCTATCGCATCGATCACTATCTGGGTAAAGAGACGGTGCAGAATCTAATGGTGTTCCGCTTCGGCAATGCCATCTTCGAACCGCTGTGGAATCGCCACTACGTCGACCACGTGCAGATTACCGTGGCCGAGGAGGTGGCTGTTGGCCGCCGGGCGGGCTTCTACGATTCTGCAGGGATCATGCGGGATATGTTCCAGAATCACATCTTCCAATTGATGATGATCACCGCCATGGAAGCACCAGTGAAATTCAACGCGGATTCGGTACGCGACGAGAAGGTCAAGGTGCTGAGTGCCGTCAGGCCGATGCGCGGTGCCGACTTTGCTGAACGCGGCGTGCGCGGCCAGTACGAAGGCTACTGCCAAGAGGAAGGGGTTGCTCCAGGTAGCCAGACGGAAACATTTGCTGCGCTGAAGCTGAACATCGATAACTGGCGTTGGAAAGGGGTGCCGTTCTATTTGCGGAGTGGCAAATCGCTAAGCTGCCGCACCACGCAGATTGTGCTCAATTTCCGCGAACCGCCGCACCTGCTGTTTGACAACGGCAAACAGGCGACGCCGCAGGCCAATCGCTTGGTAATACAGATTCAACCGGCCGAAGGGATCCAGATCCACTTTCAATCCAAGGTGCCGGACCAGGGCATGAAAGTGCGCCAGAGCAGCCTCGACTTTCGCTTCGACACGGGCGAAGATAGATCGCAGACCGACGCCTACCAGCGTCTGCTGCTAGATGCCTTGCAGGGTGACGCCAGTTTGTTTGCGCGCAGCGATGAGGTCGAACTGGCTTGGCAAATCATCGATCCCATCCTAGCCGCCTGGCGCTCGCCGGCAGCGCCAGCTATGCACACTTATCCGGTCGGAGGGTGGGGGCCCGATGCCTCCGCCGAATGGATCGCACAGGACGACCGCACATGGTTTGACGTCTGCCCCGTGCTGCATTGAACCCAGCCAGAGAAAGACTGGCTCAGAATGCCCTAATTACGGCACCTGCGCTGACTGGCCCAAGCGTGGCGATGGGACCGACGTAGCCATAGCTCGCGTGATCGCCGTCTGATAGACACCCGATGAACCCGGCGCGTCTTGATCGGTGACGTACAGTTGCGGAAGTGCGCCTACGGGGATTATCTCCGATATCGCCATTTGAGTAGATTCGATACGCATGGCTGTTTGATCGGGGGCAGTGCCTTGCAACACAAATACCACTCGACGATCCTGGGGTGCGCGAGTCACGATCCAGCGCACATGAGCTTTACCCGATTCGGTTAGCTGCTGTGTGTTAGGATCAAACATGGACGCGCCAACGGTATTTTGCAGCTTCCAACCATTGTCGCGCTGTACGGCAAAGTGATCCAGCACAGACCGTGTATCCATCGCGCGGAACGGCAGCGGCCACATCTTGTTGCGATAGTAATCGTGGTGGAAGCCATTTCCGCTGATGGCTGTATCGGGGCAATACTCTTGCGCCGATGCGCTCGTTCCCAAGGCGCTCAAAGCGCATAGGCTAACTGTAAGAATCAGTGTTCGTCTCATGCAACTGCGGTCCTTCGCATTCTTATAGATGAACTTGCATGTAAAGGACGCAGTAGCGCCGCGCCTTAGAAGCTCTATCGAACGAGCCCAAGCACTTTCTCAAGCAGATACATAGCCAGCGTCATTCTCTGCCTAAACTACCTAAGCAGACATTGTTTTAGGACCCTTCTAATTCCGACAGAAAAATAGAGACAGAAAAATATCCCTGCGCACACATTTTTTTGCCTCCATTTTTCTGTCTTGCTCTTTGCGAGTGGAGGGACAAAACGCGACCACGCTGCTCCACCTGCTTAACACCGATTTGTCAGCCGACCCTGAGCAACTGAGCAACTGATCGGCGGAGCGATCAGCGACTAAATTGCATAATCGTGAATGTGATTACTTCTCGGTCAGTACGACGCGTTTGCCGGTTTTGGCGCTCTCGTAGATCGCCAGGATAAGCTCAACGCTGCGCATGCCCTCCAAGCCATCGATGCTTGGTGCACGGTCCTGCTCGATAGCCTCCAGGAAGTCGCGGAACAGTTCGGTATGGGCCTGATGGCCAATAGCGGCTGGATCGCCAGCCCCACCGCCCGTTTTGGTTCGGCCTTTCATCTCAGCCCGCAGTTCGGCATCCTGCGGTTGAGCTTCCGCAAATTCCCACTTGATAATGTCTTCCTCCTCCAGGATTGCAGTCCCCTGCGAACCGCTCAGTTCAATCCGTTTCAGTGAACCGGGGAAGGCCGCCGTCGTGGCTACGATGGTGCCCAGGGCACCATTGGCGAATCGCAGCGTAGCGGTGGCGACGTCCTCCACTTCGATTCGCTCGTGAGCCAGCGTAGCGGTATGGGCCATGACCTCGACAACTGGGCCCATCAACCACAACAGCAGGTCGACGCTGTGGATGGCTTGGTTCATCAGCGCACCACCGCCATCCATCTCCCATGTCCCTCGCCAAGCGCCGCTATCGTAATACTCTTGAGTCCTGAACCACTTGACGTAAGCATCGCCGAGGGCGAGTGTTCCGAAGCGCGCCTGTTCGACCGCCTGCTTCATCAGCCGACTGGAGTGATGGAATCGCGAAGGAAAGATGGTCGCTAGTTTGACGCCGGCTTGCGCGCAGGCGTCGATCATGGCTTGGCAACGTTCACGAGTAACATCCAGGGGCTTTTCGACAATGACGTGCTTGCCGGCCTGCGCCGCTGCGATGGCGGGCTCGCAATGCGCCCCGCTGGGAGTGCAGATCGTCACCACATCTAGATCTTTGCGGGCGAGCATCTGCGCCAGATCGGTGTAGACGTCTCCGCCAAACTCGGCTGCCAGCGCCTCTGCCTTAGGAGCTGAACGGTTATAACAGGCCACCAGACGCGCATTGCCCAAGTCGGCAATAGCTCGTGCGTGAAAATTGGCAATCATGCCGCATCCGATGATTCCAAAACCAGTGGTCATGATGTTCTCCTTAAAAATGAAACAGATTTAACATTCGGCTGCCGACTAGCCAGCAGCCATTTTCTCTGGATCGACCGTGCATAGGCTGAGTGGCATGTCGTCTTGCGGGTCCTGTACGCGGAGGGCGAGCTTGCCCGAGAAAATATCGTATAGAGGGCGGCCAACGAGTTCTCCGCGCCAGCCTCGCAATAGCTGCGGATAGTCTGGAGCGTTTTCGTCCAGCGACGCAGCGTTCATCCAGTAGGAGGCTAGGCGTCCTACGTCATCGGACGTGCCGACGATAGTGGGCGAAATATTGTGATTGCGGCACAAGTAGGACATGGCAGCAGTTAAAAATTGTTGTAGTAACGCAGGGGGCCGGGCCAGCTTTCCCGAGTTTGGCCCATTGTGGGCAGGGACCTCGCTGCGCAAGCCCCGCGCGACACATTGAGCTATCTCGGGAATGAAACGCTGGAAGCCTGGATGGTGCAAACCGCGAACGTGGGCGATCGTCTTCTCGTCAGAAGAACCGCGTTTGGCCAGTTCAATAATCAAATCGTCCCGTAGAACTCGCCGCGCGGGCATGTTTTTTTGCTCCGCTCGCTGGTCGCGCCACAGCCACAATTCGCGGACGATCCCCAACTGTTTGCCGTACAGAGAGTGGACGCCAGAAATTCGATGCCAGCCCTCCTGTAGTTGAGTTTCGATCAAATTCGCTTGTCGGCGCAGCATTTCGTCCTGCAACCACTGCAATCGTCCCAGCTTTTCTAGCTCGGCTGAGAGTGAGTCATAGAGTTGGGGCAGATGCAGTACATCCAGTGCGGCATAGTCGAACTGCGCAGCGGAGAGGGGGCGCTTGCGCCAATCGGTGCGAGTCTCTCCCTTGGACACACTTTCGCCCAGCACGCGCTGGAGCAGTTTGCCGTACGATGCCGGATACTCGCCACCCAGCAAGCCTAAAGCGAATTGTACGTCGAACAGCTTAGGAATGGTCTTTTCCGTACTGCGATAGGCGAACAGCACTTCTTCGCGACCGGCATGTACGATGACCGTTCGCTGGCCATCGACGAACAACTGCCAAATTGCCGACAGATCATCGATCGCCAGTGGGTCGACGATAAACACCTCGCCGCGCGTGGAGACTTGAAGCAGGCACAGGTCGGGTCGGTAGCAGTCCTCGGAGACAAATTCTGTGTCCATTCCGACTAGGTCGGCCGATTCAATGGCGGCCAGCAATTCTGGAAGATCGCCGAGTGTACTTATCAGCCTATAATTCACGCGTTGACTCTAACATGTTCTAATGGGATTTGGCGCGATCACCGATCGCGAGGGTGCTTGCTTTAACAGTTGGCACCATTAAAACCGCCCCACCTCGCATTGCCAAGTTGGCTTGCGGAGCATTCTGGACGCGCGAACTTGAGCACAGCCACTCCACTAGGCATTGCATTGCAACCAAACCTGCAAAATCCCCCATACTCAAGGCCCCGCTTGTTGGTGAGCGTGCGCGACAGCCATGAAGCGCGTCAGGCGCGTCGGCGCGGCGTGGACTGGGTCGACCTAAAGGACCCTAATAACGGATCGTTGGGTGCTGCCGATGAAGCCACTGCCGCCGCCGTTGCTCGAGAACTGCAGCAATCCAGCGATTCAGCCAATCCATCACACCGAGTCCAGAGCGCTGCTGTGGGGGAGCTGCGCGACATGCCTACACTTGCCGCTAAATCTCTAGCATGCTATTTTCCGTTGCTCAAAGTTGGCTTGTCCGGCCTGTGTGAGCGTCAGGACTGGCCGCAGCAGTTAGCTGAATTTTCCAAAATGGTCGAGTTGGCCGGCGCACGCCTCGTCCCGGTGATCTACGCCGATCATGTGGCCTGCCACGCACCCGATCCTGCCCAAGTTATCGAAGTGGCCGCCAGTTTGCACGAGCAACCGGCTGTCCCACGGGCTGACAGCTCTTATGCTCTCGCAAGTAGCAGTGACGATATCGCAGCTCCCCTGGGTATGCCCCGTTATCTGCTCATAGATACCTTCACGAAAGATGGTAGGCGACTGTTGGACTGGATGGAGCTGGCCGAGCTGGAATCGATCGTGCATCAGGCAGCGGCCAGCGGCCGGCAAACGGTTGTGGCGGGGAGCTTGGCTCTGCTGGACATCCCGCAATTGATGAGCCTGCCAATTGCCGCGATCGCGGTACGCGGAGCGGTTTGCGTTGGCGACCGACGCAGTGGCCTGTGCCCCGAGAAACTGCGGCATTGGGTGGAACTGTTTTCAGCTCGATAGCCGCCGGCGGGTGAACACGTTAGAATTCCAATTCGAATGTATCCATTGTTTCAACTTTACGCTGCGTCCCCCATTGAACAGGCATAGTTTCATGTCTTCAAGCCTCTGGCGAGAACCGCTTTCGGGTACTATCCGTCAAGACTCGCGGGTCATCGGTGCGATCTGCTTGCCGGAGAGCGAATTGCAAGAGTTCATCGAGCAGTTCAATCACTGCTACGGCCCGCTACGAATGCACATCGAGCCACCCAAGTACATGCCGCTGGCGGCTGCGTCGACACCAATGGCCCCGGTCGGTTCGACGCATCGCCGTCCGTTCCGCGCACCGCAGCCCGGCTTTAAGCCGTTGCCTTTCGATAGCCAGAACCCTTAGATTGTGAGAACCAAGATGAGCGGACGATTTCTTAGAACTTGGCTGCCACTGTTAGCGGCTATTCCAATACTCACTTCTCTATCAGGAGTTTCCATGTCCATTGCGGATGACACGGCTCAGAAGATCACTTCCATCGAAGGCATCACCGAGTTTCGCTTGGCCAATGGAGCTCAAGTCCTGCTGTTTCCGGATCCCAGCAAATCGATGGTGACGGTCAACATGACCGTTTTCGTCGGCTCGCGGCACGAGGGCTACGGTGAGGCTGGCATGGCTCACCTGTTGGAGCACATGCTCTTCAAAGGTACGCCCGGTCACCCCAAGCCACCCGAAGCGCTCAAGAACCGTGGTGCCGACTTCAACGGTACAACTTGGCTGGACCGCACCAACTACTACGAAAGCCTCCCCGCTGCGACCGCCGAACAGGCCAGCGAGAACTTGGAGTTCGCTATTCGTCTGGAGGCGGACCGGTTGATGAACAGCTTTGTCAAAGGGGAGGACTTGGCCTCCGAAATGACAGTCGTGCGCAACGAATTTGAACGCGGCGAAAACAGCCCCAACCGCATCTTGATGCAACGCGTGCAATCCGCCGCCTACGATTGGCACAACTACGGTCGCAGCACCATCGGCAATCTAAGCGATATTGAACGCGTGCCCATCGATCGACTGCAAGCCTTCTACCGGAAGTTCTATCGTCCCGACAACATCATGCTGGTCGTGGCTGGTAAGTTCGATGAATCCGAGGCGCTCGAGCTGGTGGAAAAATACTTCGGCGCGTTGGAGGCTCCCGACACGCCCCTCGATCGCACCTACACCACGGAACCAGCTCAGGATGGTGAGCGGACCGTCGTCCTCCGCCGCGTCGGCAATACACAACTGATCGACGTGGCTTACCACGTTCCCAGCGGTGCCAACCGTGAATACGCCGCCGTAGAAATGCTGGCTTATATCTTTGGCAGCGAACCCAGCGGTCGCCTATACCGCGCCTTGGTTCTCCCCGAGTTGGCAAGTGGAACGTCTACTATGTCGATGGCGTTGCACGATCCAGGTCTGATCATGTTTACCGCACAAGTTCCGGTCGAAAAGTCGATCGAAGCCGCTCGACAGACGCTGTTGCAAACCATCGAAGAGGTGGGTGAAAACCCAATTACGCCCGAAGAGCTCAAGCGAGCTCAGACCCAGTTCCAGAAGGACCGCGAACTGCGCGCGACCGATACCAAGAGTATCGCGGTGGAGCTCAGCGAGTGGGCCGCCCAAGGGGACTGGCGGCTGTACTTCTTGTTCCGCGATTTCGTGGAAGAGACAACTCCAGAGGATTGCACAGCCGCCGCCGTGCAGTTTTTGACTCGAAATAATCGCACCGTCGGACTGTTTATCCCCTCCGAGACCAGCCAGCGAATCGAGATGCCCGCCAAACCCAATCTAAGCGAAGTGTTAGCCGGTTACGAAGGTCGCGCGGAGATAGAGCAGGGGGAGCAATTCGACCCAGATCCCGAAGCCATCGAAGCTCGCACGCAGCGCGGACAACTGAGCACTGGCATCAAGACGGCTTGGCTGCCCAAGAAAACGCGTGGTGGCTCAGTCAACATTGAAATCAATCTGCGTTACGGGAACGAAGAATCGCTGCTCCCCTATGTGGATGCGCTGGACTTTTTGCCCGAGATGCTCATGCGCGGCACAGACAAGCTCAACCACGAACAGTTGGCGGATCGCATCGACGATCTACTCTCGCAAATTAGCGTATCGGGTACTAATGGTCTGTTGAGCGTATCGATCGAAACCAAACGCGACAAACTGGCCGAACTGCTTCCGCTGGTCGGTGAAATCCTGCGCCACCCCGCCTTCGACTCCAACGAACTGGAGATCATTCGGCGGCAAGCCATCTCCAGCACCGAAGCTCGTATGACCGAGCCGACTGTATTGGCAGGCTTAGCGGTTCGCCGCGCGCTGGCCCCTTTTGAACCTTCGAACATTCGCTACGTGCCGACGCTGGAAGAACGTATCGCCCGCTTTCGCGATGTGAAGATCGAAGATATTGCCGAACTGCACGCCACGCAAGTCAACGGGACCCATGGCGAGATAACCGCAGTCGGCGACTTTGACCCCGCAGAGCTCAAGGCTGCTTGCGAAGAGATCTTTGCAGACTGGACCTCCAAGGTCAAACAAGAGCGCATCGCGCAGCCCGCAATGACCAATGTCCCCGGCCAGACCGAGGAGATTCTCACGCCGGACAAGGCCAATGCGGTCTACTACGCTGGCGAGCAGATCGCGATGCGCGACGACAATCCCGATTATCCGGCACTGGTCATCGGCAACTACATCATGGGGGCCGGTGCGCTGTCCAGTCGCCTGGGCGATCGCGTGCGACAGAAAGAAGGGCTCTCCTACAGCGTCGGCAGTGGAATTAATTCCCACCCGATCGACAAGCGGACAATGCTGACAATCTTTGCTATTACCAACCCAGAGAATCGCGATCGAGTGGTCGAGGTGATCGGAGAAGAAATCGCTTTGCTGCTCAAAGACGGTATCACTGCCAGTGAACTGGCCGATGCCAAGCAGGGTTATTTGCAAAGTGAGCAGCTTGACCGAACCCAAGATCGCGCGCTGGCATCGCTGATCGCCAGCACCATTTTTGCCAATCGCAGCATGGAGTATTACGCGCAGTTCGAAAACCGCATCGCGGAACTAGACATCGAAGCTGTCAACGCCGCGCTTCGCAAGTACATTGA